>NZ_JAKFZM010000027.1:0-74177 GCF_021654205.1 Leisingera sp. MMG026
TGGCCTTCCACGTCGGCCTCCATGATCAGCTGTAAAACTGCCTCCGCCACGGCACGCAGAAAGCCGCCGCCATCTTGCTTTGCGAGAAGCTCGGAAAGGCCCATGATGGTCTTGGTCATCGGGGTCTCCGTGCGGGTCGTGGCTGAAGCGTCGAAACTCCACCTCGACCATACACCTTGATGGCCACCCAGGATCACACCGTTGAAGGCGCGGAAATTACACCACGGGCTCGGACACTAACAGAAATCGGGACGAACTCCAGCGGGCTACGGGCGCAATAGGGGGACACCACGACAGGGTTTTGGCCGCTCAGACCGTCTGAACAATACAGTTGCTTGCGCTTCGCCCGATCTATCCCGAGTTTTTCAATTAGCAGCAATATCGAGCTATCACAAAATCCTTCCGTTAAAGTGCTGTTGTCACGGTGCAGCGCGAGAAATTTCTGGCGTTTCGAGGAAGCAGAGCCAGCCCCTACGAACAGACTGACCTGTATGCCGAATTAATCTGGCTGTTTCCTGTGGCAGAACAAATCCAGGACGAATACTGGAGCTTCAAAACACCTGGAATGGCTGTGTGCGCGATTAAATGGTTGTCAGCACTGCTTTATGAGGAAGGTGACAACCCGTTCTTCACATCATGGACGTTGCTGGAAGGAGGGGGCTGCCCTACCTAACCGGAATTGATCACATGTGCATGAAGGCATGCCCTACAAGCCAATACTGAGTTCGTTCGTTCAATCTTGACTCATCAATGGGCCGAAGCTGTTTTGGCTCTTGCGGTCAAAGTGGACCTGTCGCGGTTTGATGCCGCCCCTTTGATAGCCTTTACTGCGCCAAATGAGACGAACTGCGGGAACGAAACGGACGGACGAATTCCGAGCTGATGCGGTGCGCATAGCGCTGACCAGCGGACTTACACGCAAGCAGGTTGCTGATGATCTTGGTGTTGGCCTGTCAACGCTTAACAAATGGATCATGGCACACCGAGACACTGACGTAGTGTCGAACGAGGATTTGAGCCTGGCCCAAGAGAATGAACGGCTTCGACGTGAGAACCGCGTTCTCAAGGAGGAGAGGGAGATCCTAAAAAAGGCAACGCAGTTCTTCGCGGGCCAAAGGCCATGAGGTTCAGGTTCATCGAGGAACACCGCGACAGCTTCCCCACCCACCGGCTGTGTGATGTCATGGATGTTAGTCCGCGCGGTTTGCGGACCTTCCGCAGCCGTCCGGCCAGCTGCAGACAGCGCAGTGATCTGGTGACGCTGGCGCATATCAAGGAACAGTCGCGCCTCAGCTTGGGCAGCTATGGCAGGCCACGGATGACGGAGGAGCTGAAAGAGATCGGTCTGGATATCGGGCACCGTCGTGCGGGCCGCCTAATGCGCCAGACCGGCATATCTGTTGTCAGAACGCGCAAACACAAGGTGACGACCATTGCCCGGCAGGCGATTGCGAAGCAATCAGCCGAGAGGGGGACAGTGACCATAAATTCAATATCGCGCTCAACCTGCTGGATCGGGACTTCACGGCTGATCAGCCGAACCAGAAATGGGCCGGTGACATCAGCTATGTCCGGACCCGTGAAGGCTGGCTGTATCTCGCAGTGATCCTGGACCTGCACTCCGGGCGGGTCATCGGCTAGGCGGTGAGTAATCGAATGAAACGGGATCTGGCGATCCGGGCGCTGACGATGGCCATCGCATTCCGGTCACCGCCGAAAGGCTGCATTCACCACTCGGATCGTGGATCGCAATACTGTTCTCAGGACTATCAGAAGATCCTACGCCAAAACGGGTTCAAGGTATCGATGAGCGGGAAAGGAAACCGCTACGATAATGCGGCCGTCGAGACGTTCTTCAAAACCATCAAGGCAGAATTGATCTGGCGAAGGTCATGGGAAACTCGCAGGCAAGCCGAGATGGCGATCTTTGAATACATCAACGGCTTCTACAATCCGCGACGCCGACACACAGCACTGGGCCGGAAAAGCCCGGTCGCATTCGAACGAAAGGTGGCTTAACCGAGCACCTGGGGCGGCACAAAACCGCGACAGGTCCAGCCGGTCATTGAATCACGCCCATGCCGGCCCCGCTTTCCAGCAGATGGGTGGCAAAGCTATGCCGCAGTGTATGGGGCGAGATCTTTTTGCCGCTCCCGGCAAAATCGTATGCCACCCCAAGAGCCTGGTTGAACTGACGCGTCGAGATCGGAACGATCCGGTTGCGGCCTGGGAACATCCACCCTCTTGGCTGTGCCTCACGGTAGTAGTTGCGGCCTAGGTCGAGCATGCCCGGCGACAGCATCACATGGCGGTCCTTGCGACCCTTCCCTTGCTCGATCCGGATCAGCATGCGGCCGCTGTCAATGTCACCGACCTTCAAATGCGTGACCACGCTGGCGCGCAACCCGCCTCGATAGGCCACGCTGAACGCGGCCCGGTATCTCAGCCCTGGACCAGATGCCGCTTGAAGGATGCGCGTGACTTCTTCGGCGCTCAGCACGACCGGGATCTTCTTCGCCGCCCGCTGATAGCGCATGTGCCGCTTCGTCTCCGGGCGCGGGCAGGCAGTCGCGAAGAAAAAGCTCATAACCGCCAACCGGTTGTTGAAGGTCGGCGCGCCGGCGCCGCGCTCCTTCATATTCAGTTGAATGGCGCGCAATTCAGCTGGCTTTGCGCTATCAGGCGCACCCCGGAAACCGTGTGAAATCACGCATCGCACGCAGATACATCGTCTGTGTTTTGGGCTTAAGCCCCTTGATCTGCATGTCTTCGGCAAACCGCTGGCGTAGTTTGGGAATATATTGGTCTGACAACGAAACCTCCTGTCTGACAATTGAGAAGGTCCCAATCGTCAGACCGGCACGCCTATTCGCCGAATCCACAGTACAAATCAGCGCGATCCAACCGCCACAAGCGCCAATACCGCGTGAACGGTTTCGTCGGTGTCTAAGGTTTGTGGCTGCTGTCAGCGTGAGCGGCAGCGGCGATAAATCTGACAACGAGGAAGGCGCGGGCGGATTCCGGTGCTATGGGGATTGCGGTTCAGGGCTTGGAAAGCCGATGGGCTGGGCTGCGAAGCCTGCGGCGCCGATCAGTGCAGGCAGGCTGGTACTTCCGGTCCGATACCGCCGGTCAGCCCTTTTCTCCGGCGCCTTGGGCCTGTTTCAGCGCGGGATTTGGGCGTTGGGAGATGGCGGCCCGGCGGGTGCAGCGGCTGAGGCAGGCCGGCACGGCTTCGGGGCCGCCGAAGGGTGGTTTGACCGACACGGCCCAGCGGGCTTTGCGCAGTGGCCTGGGATGGCCCCCGAAGGTATCCGGGCCGGCCTGCTCTGACAGATTGCCGAAGAACGTCGATTTCCCCGCCTTGTGCAGCCTGGCCAGCCTTTCGAGGAACAAACGCCGGAACAGACGCGGCAGAACCTTCTCCGGCAGCAAAAAACCGGGGCGAAAAGCGATCCAGCGGGTGCCATCCGCCGGCAAGTCGCAGGCGCGCCTTCGACACGACGTGCGGGGCGAGACCTTTTTCTTGATCCCGGCAAAGTCGCAAGCCGCCCCGAAGGCCCGGTTGAATTTCCGCGTCGGGATCGGATCGACCCGGTCGCGCCCCGGAAGCAACCATCCGGCCGGGCGCGCTTTGCAGTAATAGCCGCGCAGCAGATCCAGCAAGCCCGGCGCCAGCATCACGTGGCTGTCCTTTCGGCCTTTGCCACGGCCCGCCAGGATCAGCATGCGGTCACTGCCGCGCCGGAGGCGAGCCTCCGGCACGATTTCACCGGCTTTCAGATGCGTGAACTCGCTTGCCCTGAGCCCGCCGCCATAGGCCACACTGAACCCCGCCCGGTATCTCAGCCCTGGACCAGATGCCGCTTCGAGAGTGCGCGCGGCCTCCTCAACGCTCAGCACCGCCAAGCGATTATCCAAACAGCATTTCCCAAAAAAAACCGGCCCCCAATAGGAGCCGGTTTCAAAATCGTCCAATCCGCGGGTTGGATCAGAGGGACATATGGGTGCCCAGGGCTTCCATGTCGGCGAGCAGCTTGGCTGCGTCCTCGACCAGCCCGTGCGGCTGGTCTTCCTCTTTTGCGGTCTTGTACATCTCGCGGGCGTCTTCAATCAGCGCGGCCATCTGATCGCGGGTCATTTCCGCCATCGGAATCGCGCGCTCGGCCAGAACCGACAGGCTGTCGCCGCCGATTTCCGCAAAGCCGCCGGTCACCACATACTCCGAATTGCCTTCCGGGCTTTCGACCTTCAGCACGCCGGGGCGCAGGGTGGTGATGGTGGGCGCATGGGCGGGCATTGCCGTCATGTCGCCTTCCGCACCGGGAATCTGGACCGCGCTGGCCTGCAGCGAAGCAAGGCTCCGCTCGGGGCTCACGAGGTCGAATTGCATCGTTTGTGCCATTGGGGCCTCCTTTCAGGGTTCCCCTGCACGGGCTGCGCGCAGGGGAGTTCCAGTCTTAGGCGGCTTCCGCAGCCATCTTCTCGGCTTTGGCGATCACTTCGTCGATGCCGCCAACCATGTAGAAGGCGCCTTCGGGCAGGTGGTCGTATTCGCCGGCCACAACAGCCTTGAACGACGAGATGGTGTCTTCCAGCTGAACCTGAACGCCGTCAGAGCCGGTGAAGACTTTTGCCACGTCGAACGGCTGTGAGAGGAAACGCTGGATCTTACGCGCACGCGCAACGGTCAGCTTGTCCTCTTCCGAGAGTTCGTCCATGCCGAGGATCGCGATGATGTCCTGCAGCGACTTGTAGCGCTGAAGGATCTGCTGAACGTCGGACGCCACTTTGTAGTGCTCTTCGCCAACGATCTGCGGGTCCATCAGGCGCGACGAGGAGTCGAGCGGGTCCACAGCGGGGTAGATGCCGAGTTCCGAGATCGCCCGGTTCAGAACGGTGGTCGCATCCAGGTGGGCAAAGGTGGTTGCCGGTGCCGGGTCGGTAAGGTCGTCCGCGGGAACGTAGACGGCCTGGATCGAGGTGATCGAGCCGTTCTTGGTGGAGGTAATGCGTTCCTGCATGGCACCCATGTCGGTTGCCAGTGTCGGCTGGTAACCCACAGCGGACGGGATACGGCCCAACAGTGCGGACACTTCCGAACCCGCCTGAGTGAAGCGGAAGATGTTGTCCACGAAGAACAGAACGTCGG
This sequence comes from Leisingera sp. MMG026, assembly GCF_021654205.1. Classification (NCBI taxonomy): domain Bacteria; kingdom Pseudomonadati; phylum Pseudomonadota; class Alphaproteobacteria; order Rhodobacterales; family Roseobacteraceae; genus Leisingera; species Leisingera sp. MMG026. The sequence continues at coordinate 5,153 of NZ_JAKFZM010000027.1, forward strand.
TGCCGGACTGGTCGCGGAACTGCTCGGCCAGGGTCAGGCCGGTCAGCGCCACACGGGCACGCGCACCCGGAGGCTCGTTCATCTGACCGTAGACCAGAGCAACCTGCGATTCTTCCAGGTTGTCCGGCTTGATCACATTGGATTCGATCATTTCCCAGTACAGGTCGTTGCCTTCACGGGTCCGCTCGCCAACACCGGCGAACACGGAATAGCCCGAGTGCACTTTGGCGATGTTGTTGATCAGTTCCATGATCAGAACGGTCTTGCCCACGCCGGCGCCGCCGAACAGGCCGATCTTGCCGCCCTTGGAGTAAGGCGCCAGCAGGTCGATGACCTTGATGCCGGTTACCAGAACTTCCGACTCGGTCGACTGTTCGTTGAACTCGGGTGCGGGCTGGTGGATCGCGCGGGTCTCGGTTGCGTTCACCGGGCCCTTTTCGTCCACGGGCTCGCCCACAACGTTCAGGATGCGGCCCAGTGTGGCGTTGCCGACCGGAATCGAGATCGGTGCGCCGGTGTCGGTTACTTCGCGGCCGCGGACCAGACCTTCGGTCGCGTCCATTGCGATGCAGCGGACGGTGTTTTCGCCGAGGTGCTGGGATACTTCCAGAACCAGGGTCTTACCGTCGTTTTCAGTGTTCAGGGCGTTCAGAATTGCGGGCAGGTGGTCGTCAAACTGGACGTCCACAACGGCGCCGATGATCTGGGTCACCTTACCTTTTGCTTGTGCCATTTGTTGGTCTCCGGTTGTCTCTTAGAGCGCCTCAGCGCCCGAAATGATTTCAATCAGCTCGTTGGTGATCACGGCCTGGCGCGAGCGGTTGTACTGGATCGTCAGCTTGTCGATCATGTCGCCCGCGTTGCGGGTGGCGTTGTCCATCGCGCTCATCCGGGCACCCTGTTCGGATGCACCGTTTTCCAGCAGTGCCGAGAAGATCTGCGTAGCCACGCCGCGCGGCAGCAGGTCCGCAAGGATCTGCTCTTCGCCGGGCTCGTAGTCATAAACCGCAGATGCGCCATCGGCGTCGCCTTCGCCGCCCTCGTAAGAGGCCGGGATGATCTGCTGGGCGGTCGGGATCTGGGTCACAACGTTGACGAACTCCGCAAAGTAGATCGTGGCAACGTCGAATTCGCCAGCATCGAACCGGGTCAGGATGTCCTTGGCGACGCCCTGCGCATTGGCATAGCCGATGCGTTTGACTTCGCTGAGGTCCACATGGCCGACGAAGTCACCGCCCAGGTCGCGTTTCAGGGCGTCACGGCCCTTTTTGCCGACGGTCAGTACTTTGACCGTCTTGCCCGCAGCCTTCAGCTCGGCCGCTTTTTGGCGGGCAAGCTTGGCGATGTTCGAGTTGAAGCCGCCGCACAGGCCGCGCTCGGCGGTCATGACGACCAGCAGATGGGTCTGGTCGCTGCCGGTGCCGCGAAGCAGCTTGGGAGCTGACTCGCTGCCGCCGACCGAGGCCGCCAGCCCTGCCATCACGGCATTGAACCGCTTGGTATAGGGACGGGAGTCCTCGGCAGCTTCCTGGGCGCGGCGAAGTTTCGCCGCGGCCACCATCTGCATGGCTTTTGTGATCTTGCGGGTCGATTTGACCGACGCGATCCTGGTTTTAAGGTCCTTAAGGTTCGGCATAGCCTTATCCTCCCCTTAAGCGAAGCTAGCGGCGAACTCGTCCAGCGCAGCCTTTACCTTGTCCGCCAGCTCGTCCTTCACCTTACGATCGTTGTTGGTGATGTCCGCCAGCAGGTCGGCATGTTTGCCGCGCAGGTGGCTGAGCAGGCCTTCCTCGTAGCGGCCAACGTCCTTGACGTCGACTTTGTCGAGGTAGCCGTTGGTGCCGGCAAAGATCACGCAGACGATTTCGGCGTTGGTCAGCGGCGAATACTGGGCCTGCTTCATCAGCTCGGTCAAACGGGCACCACGGGCCAGCAGCTGCTGGGTGGCGGCGTCCAGGTCGGAGCCGAACTGCGCGAACGCAGCCATTTCGCGGTACTGGGCCAGCGACAGTTTCACCGGGCCGGCAACCGAGGACATCGCCTTGGTCTGGGCCGAGGAACCCACACGCGAAACCGACAGACCGGTGTTCACGGCAGGGCGGATGCCCTGGTAGAACAGTTCGGTTTCCAGGAAGATCTGGCCGTCGGTGATCGAGATCACGTTGGTCGGAATAAACGCCGACACGTCGCCGCCCTGGGTTTCAATGATCGGCAGCGCGGTCAGCGAGCCGGCACCGAAGTCTTCGTTCAGCTTGGCCGAACGCTCCAGCAGGCGGGAGTGCAGATAGAAAACGTCGCCCGGATAGGCTTCACGGCCCGGCGGACGGCGCAGCAGCAGCGACATCTGGCGGTAAGCAACAGCCTGTTTGGACAGGTCATCATAGATGATCAGCGCGTGGCGGCCGTTGTCGCGGAAGAATTCCGCCATTGCGGTTGCGGCATAGGGTGCCAGGAACTGCAGCGGCGCCGGGTCGGATGCGGTTGCAGCCACAACGATGGAGTATTCCATCGCGCCGGTTTCTTCCAGCTTCTTCACCAGCTGGGCCACGGTGGAGCGCTTCTGGCCAACCGCGACGTAAACGCAGTACAGCTTCTTGCTCTCATCGTCGCCGGCGGCGTCGTTGTAGGATTTCTGGTTCAGGATCGCATCCAGAGCCACGGCGGTTTTACCGGTCTGACGGTCGCCGATGATCAGCTCACGCTGGCCGCGGCCGATCGGGATCATCGCGTCAACGGATTTGAGGCCGGTCGCCATCGGCTCATGCACCGACTTACGCGGGATAATGCCCGGCGCCTTCACATCCGCAACACCGCGTGTCACGTCTTCGATCGGGCCCTTGCCGTCCAGCGGGTTGCCAAGGCCGTCCACAACGCGGCCCAGCAGGCCGTTGCCGATCGGCACGTCCACGATGGAGTTGGTGCGCTTGACGGTGTCGCCTTCTTTAATGTCGCGGTCGGAGCCGAAAATCACGATACCGACGTTGTCGCTTTCCAGGTTCAGCGCCATGCCCATGATGCCGCCGGGGAATTCGACCATTTCACCGGCCTGAACATTGTCGAGGCCGTAAACGCGGGCAATACCGTCACCGACGGACAGCACGCGGCCGATTTCAGCCACTTCTGCTTCTTGACCAAAATTCTTGATCTGGTCTTTCAGGATCGCAGAAATCTCTGCTGCTTGGATACCCATTTATCCGACCTCTTTCATTGCATTCTGTAGGGAGTTGAGCTTGGAGCGGATCGAGCTGTCGATCATCTTCGAGCCCACTTTAACGACAAGTCCGCCGATGATGGAGGCATCGACGGAAGCATTGATGGTAACTTTCTTGCCCACGCGCTCGGCCAGGGTCTTGGCCAGCTTTTCGCTTTGGGTCTTGGTCAGCGCCTTGGCAGACACCACCTCGGCGGTGATTTCGCCGCGGGCTTCAGCCAGGCGGGCGCGCAGCGCGTCAATCAGCGCGGGCACCACAAACAGACGGCGCTTGTCGGCCATCAGAGCCAGGGTATTGCGCAGGACGGGATCCAGGCCCATCTTGTCAGCCACCGCAGTGATTGCGGCGCCCTGCTCGTCGCGCGACACCAGCGGCGACTGGATCAGGCTGTTGAGGTCGTCGCTGTCAGCCAGCGCGGCTGCCAGGTCATTGATGCTGGTTTCAAGGCTGTCGAGCGCCTTGTTTTCTTGCGCGATGTCGAACACCGCCGTGGCATAGCGCGCGGCAATGCCTGCAGAAATCGAAGCTGGTTCGGACACGTCCACCCTTCCGATATGTTATTGGCCCCGGTTGGCGTACCCGGCCACAGGCGGCGTCCGGGGGCGTGAGTCATCCCCCATTGGCAGCGGGGCGTTGAAATCAGCGTGGGTCTAGCAGAGCGGATGCGACCTATCAACTGCCTAAACGGCAACTCGAAGAAGCATGTTTACAGCGTTTTCAACGACTTAAGGCAAGTGCGGCCCTTTGACCACAGTCGAGAAATAAAAAAGTGCGGCTGAACTGCAGGATTTGGCGATTCCGGAAAGCGGCATTTGCGGCCGATTTCGTCACATATCGGACCAGAACCCGTCTTTTCAGCGCCTCTTGGCGCCGAACCCGCAGTTTCAGGGAATCGAAATCAGCCATAGACGGGCCGGATCAGCCCCGGACGCGTCAGGCCGGTTCCGGCATCGGGTTGGACAGACCTTCGAGCACCCGGATCCGGCTGCGGACCTTGGTGCCGACCATGTGGCCGCGCTGTGTGTGGGTCTGCTTGCTGACCTCGACCATGAACACGCCGCCGGCCAGCATCGCCGGCAGTTTGCGGCCCATTTTTTCCAGCATCGCGCCGGATTTCAGCCAGAACCGTTTGTGGCTAGGCAGCCGGTACAGCGCCGCGGTGTGCTGTTCGATGGCGAACTGGTGCTCGCGCAGCTGACCTTCGAGCTGGCGCAGAGTGTAGGGGCGGCCAAAGCCGAACGGGGTCAGATCCGACCGCGCCCAAAGCCCGGCCCGGTTTGGCACGACGAAAATGGCCCGCCCGCCGGGACCCAGCACCCGCCAGCATTCTTCCAGCAGCTTTGTTGGCCGCTCCGAGGTCTCCAGACCATGCATCACTACCAGCCGGTCGATCCTGCCAGTGTCGACGGGCCAGCTGGTCTCCTCGCACAGGACCGAGACATTGGGCAGCCCCGCGGGCCATTGCATCACCCCCTGCGGCCCCGGCATCAGCGCCATCACCCGGCGCGCCTCGGGCAGGTAGGGACGCAGCAGCGGCGCGGCAAAACCGAAGCCCGCCACCGTCAGCCCTTCGGTGCCTGGCCAGATATCCAGCAGACGGCCGCGGATCGACGCCTGCGCCGCACGCCCCAGGGTGCTGCGGTAATAGAAGTTCCTGAGATCCTGAACATCAAGATGCATTGCGGGTGCCTGCTGCTTCGGCCAATCTGGGCGCAGTTTAGCAATGTAAAGGCGAATGACCATGCCTCTTGAGATCATCACCCTGCCGTGCCTGTCGGACAACTATGCCTTTTTGATCCGCAATCCTGCATCAGGCGAGACCGCGCTGGTGGATGCGCCCGAAGCAGGCGCCATCAAGGCGGCGCTATCGGCGCGCGGCTGGGGGCTGGACTGGATCCTGCTGACCCATCACCACTGGGACCATATCGACGGTGTAGCCGACCTGCAGGAGTCCTATGGCGCCAAGGTGATCGGCGCTGCAGCCGACGCCCACCGGCTGCCGGATCTGGATATGGCCGTTAAGGACGGCGGCAGCTTCACGCTGCTGGGCGAAGAGGTGCAGGTGATGGATGTCTCGGGTCACACCGTTGGCCATATTGCCTTTTATCTGCCCGGTTCAAATGCCGTGTTCACCGCTGACAGCCTGATGGCGCTGGGGTGCGGGCGGCTGTTCGAGGGCAGCCCGCAGCAGATGTGGGCCAGCCTGTCGCGGCTTGCCGCGCTGCCGCCGCACACTATCGTTTATTCAGGACATGAATACACCCAGTCCAACGGTGCCTTTGCAGTCACCGCCGACCCCGGCAACCCGGCGTTGCAGGCGCGTATACGTGATATCGCAAAGGCCCGGAACGACGGCATGCCTACGGTTCCGTCATCCTTGCAGCTGGAACTTGACACCAATCCGTTCCTGCGCGCCGGTGACAGTGCCGTGAGAGCGCACCTTCGCATGGAAGATGCTGAAGACGCTGAGGTTTTTGCCGAAATCCGCCGGCGCAAAGACAATTTTTGACCAAATCAAGGGTATCGGGGCGCAACAGGGAGAAAATAATTGTGACCCCAAAATGAAGAAAAGCCCTTGAAGCTGGCGCGCTATCAACCAAACTCTAACCTTATAAGCACATGGTTGAACTGCGGGGTTGGTTAATACCGCCCCATCCGGCCAACCCAAGATCAGAGGAGCACGCCCGTGCCTTCATTCTCGAGCACCCTGGAACAGGCCATTCACGCAGCGCTGGCGCTGGCGAATGAACGCCGTCATGAATTCGCAACCCTGGAACATCTGCTTCTGGCCCTGATCGACGAGCCCGACGCGGCCCGTGTGATGCGCGCCTGCAGTGTCGATCTGACCGAATTGCGATCCTCGCTGGTGGAATTCGTGGATGAGGATCTTGCCAATCTGGTCACCGACATCGACGGATCCGAAGCGGTGCCGACCGCCGCCTTCCAGCGGGTCATTCAGCGGGCCGCAATCCATGTGCAAAGCTCAGGCCGCACCGAAGTGACAGGCGCCAATGTGCTGGTGGCGATCTTTGCTGAACGCGAAAGCGATGCGGCATACTTCCTGCAGGACCAGGAAATGACCCGCTATGACGCGGTGAACTTTATCGCCCATGGCGTGGCAAAGGACCCGGCCTTTGGGGAACCCCGCCCGGTCACCGGCGCAACCGAGCAGGAAGAAGACAGCATCACGGCCGCGCCTGAGGGCGAAAAGAAGGAAAGCGCGCTGGCGAAATACTGCGTCGACCTGAATGCGAAATCCCGCGACGGCGACATCGACCCGCTGATCGGCCGCGACCACGAGGTGGAGCGCTGCATCCAGGTGCTGTGCCGCCGCCGCAAGAACAACCCGCTGCTCGTGGGCGACCCCGGCGTTGGCAAAACGGCAATTGCCGAGGGGCTTGCGCGCAGGATCGTGTCCGGTGAAACCCCGGAAATTCTGGCGCAGACCACCATTTATTCGCTCGACATGGGCGCGCTGCTGGCCGGGACCCGCTACCGCGGTGATTTTGAGGAACGCCTGAAAGCCGTGGTCACCGAGCTGGAAGACCACCCGGACGCGGTGCTGTTCATCGACGAAATCCACACCGTGATCGGGGCCGGCGCGACCTCTGGCGGCGCCATGGATGCCTCCAACCTGCTGAAACCGGCGCTGCAAGGCGGCAAGCTGCGCACCATGGGCTCCACGACGTACAAGGAGTTCCGCCAGCATTTCGAGAAGGACCGCGCGCTGGCCCGCCGGTTCCAGAAAATCGACGTGAACGAGCCGACGGTGGAAGATTCCATTGAGATCCTGAAGGGGCTGAAGCCTTATTTCGAGGAGCATCACGGCATCAAGTTCACCGGCGATGCAATCAAGACCGCGGTGGAACTGTCGGCCCGTTACATCAACGACCGCAAGCTGCCGGACAAGGCCATCGACGTCATTGACGAGGCCGGCGCCGCGCAGCATCTGATCATCGAGAGCAAGCGCCGCAAGACCATCGGCGTCAAAGAGATCGAGGCCGTGGTTGCCAAGATCGCCCGCATCCCGCCGAAAAGCGTGTCGAAAGACGATGCCGAAGTGCTGAAAGACCTGGAGAAATCGCTGAAACGCGTGGTCTTTGGCCAGGACGATGCCATTACTGCCCTGTCCAGTGCGATCAAACTGGCCCGTGCAGGCCTGCGGGAGCCGGAAAAACCCATTGGCAACTACCTGTTTGCAGGCCCCACCGGCGTCGGCAAGACCGAGGTGGCCAAACAGCTGGCGGATACGCTTGGGGTGGAACTGCTGCGGTTTGACATGTCCGAATACATGGAGAAACACGCGGTCTCCCGCCTGATCGGCGCGCCTCCGGGCTACGTCGGTTTTGACCAGGGCGGCCTGTTGACCGATGGCGTCGACCAGCACCCGCACTGCGTGCTGCTGCTTGACGAGATGGAAAAGGCGCATCCGGATGTCTATAACATCCTGCTGCAGGTGATGGACAACGGTCAGCTGACCGACCACAACGGCCGCACGGTGAATTTCCGCAACGTGGTGCTGATCATGACCTCCAACGCCGGCGCGTCGGAACAGGCAAAGGCCGCTATCGGCTTTGGCCGCGACCGCCGCGAGGGTGAAGACACCGCCGCAATCGAGCGCACCTTCACACCGGAATTCCGCAACCGCCTGGATGCGGTGATTTCCTTCGCACCGCTCGGCAAAGAAGTGATCCTGCAGGTGGTCGAGAAATTCGTGCTGCAGCTGGAAGCCCAGCTGATGGACCGCAATGTTTCGATTGAGCTGACCCGCAAGGCGGCGGAATGGCTGGCCGACAAGGGCTATGACGACCGGATGGGCGCACGTCCTCTGGGCCGGGTGATCCAGGAGCACATCAAAAAACCGCTGGCCGAGGAGCTGTTGTTCGGCAAGCTGACCAAAGGCGGTATCGTCAAGGTCGGCATCAAGGACGGCAAACTGGAACTGCGCCTGGAAGGGCCAAGCAAGCCGCGGATATCCGGTGACAAGCCGCCGCTGCTGACAGCAGATTGATGCGCCTTGCCGCGCTGATAACCGCAATATCGCTCGCCGCGCCCGCCGCGGCGGGCGATTTTCTTTTGCAATTCCCGCTGGACTGCACCCTGGGCGGCACCTGCCACATTCAGCAGTTCGTCGACCACGATCCCGGCCCCGGTGCCACGGATTTCACCTGCGGCACGCTGAGTTATGATGGCCACAAGGGAACGGATATCGCCCTGCCCTACTTGTCGGACATGCAGGCCGGCGTCGCGGTGCGTGCCGCGGCAGGCGGTGTTGTCCTTGGAACCCGCAACGGCATGGCGGACCAATATGCCACCGATGACAATGCGGCAGAGATTGACGGTAAGGAATGCGGCAACGGGGTGGTCCTGCGCCACGGCAACGGATGGGAAACCCAGTACTGCCACATGAAGCGCGGCTCGCTCCGGGTGGAAAGCGGCATGAAAGTCAAGCCTGGCGATATCCTGGGCGAGGCCGGGCTTTCCGGCAAGACCCAGTTCCCGCATCTGCATTTGTCTGTGCGCAAGGATGGCGCGGTGGTGGATCCTTTTGCACCGGAAAGCCTTGAAAGCTGCGGCACCCCCGCCGGTAAGACACTCTGGGCGGATCCGCCGGCCTATCAGGCGGGCGGTGTGCTGGGGGCCGGTTTCAGCGCGGCGATCCCTGAATACAGTGCGATCAAGGCGGGCACCGCGGACGCCGCACCGCTGGCTGCAGATGCACCTGCGTTTGTTTTTTGGGCCTACGCGTTTGGCGGTCTGGCAGGCGACCAGCTTGAGCTGACGGTGACAGGCCCCGGCGGCGAACTTATCTCCCACAGCGAAGGGCTGAACAAAAATCAGGCCCAGTTTTTCCGCGCTGCCGGCCGCCGCCTGCGCGGCGGGCAATGGCCGGAAGGCACCTATACCGGCACGGCCCGTCTATTGCGGGAAGGCCGGCAGGTTGACAGTTTTACCCGCAGCATGGTGATCGCACCGCCGGAAGACCCCGCCTCCCAGTAGCCGGCCCCACAGTTTTCCGGTTCAAAGTGACCGGGTTCAAAGTATCAGGCCTTACCAGATACGCGGCGGCAGCGGCCGGGGCGCAAGCCCTGGCCGCTGCCGGGCCCAACGGGCACGGTTGCCCTTGGGCGGCCAGTGCCGGGCGGGAGGCCTCGCCTGCGGATCCTGCGACTGCATCTGTTCTGCATTTTCCGGTGCCAGGATTTGATAACTCCCGAATTTGCAATAGATTTAAGGAGGCCCTGCTGCCCGGCGGGGCCGCAACCCGTGCGTAACTAGTAGCTTGTCTCCATTAGTGAAGCGGGTTGCACCCTGCAGGCCACCGAAGGGCTGGCAAAACGCGCAGCTTACCGGTTGCACACAGCGCAGCACATACTCCTCCTCCTCAACTGCGTTTTCGCCTATTTTTCAGTGAACTTCAGCTCAATCCGCCGGTTCTGGGCACGCGCTTCGGCTGTGCCCGCCGGATTCACCGGCTGATATTCGCCAAACCCATTGGCCGCCAGCCGCGACGGCGGCACCCCAAGCGCCTCTACCATATAACGCACCACCGAAAGCGCCCGGCCCTGGCTAAGCTCCCAATTGTCAGTAAATTTCGGATGTCCCAGCAACGGCGAAGTGTCGGTATGGCCATCCACCCGGATGATCCAGTTAATCTCCTGCGGGATCGCTGCCACGACGCTTTGCAGAATTGAAACCACCTTGGCAATTTCGACCCGCCCCGCAGGTGAAAGAGTGGCGCTGCCCGGTGCAAACAGCACTTCGGAGGCAAAGACGAAGCGGTCGCCCTGGATGCGCACACCCTCTTGGGTGCCCAGCAAATCCCGCAACCGGCCAAAGAATTCCGAACGGTAACGTTCCAGATCCTGCGCCTTGCTGGCGAGGGCCGCGGCTTCGGCTTCCAGCCGCTTGCGCTCCTGCTCTTCCAGCAGCCGCCGCTTGCGCTCTTCCGAAGCGGCACGGGCCAGTGCTGCGTTCAGATCCTGGCCCAGGTTCTGCAACTGCACCTGCTGGGCAGCATCCCGGCCCTGGTAGTCGTCCAGAATGGCCTGCAGGCCGCCCAGCTGTTCACGCAGGGCCGCCACCTGCTGGTTCAGCAGCGCGGTTTCACGGCGGGCCTCTTCGGAAATGGCCTGTTCCTCAGACAAGGCCGAACGCGCCTGCGCCAATAGGGCTGCGCGTTCTTCGGCCAGGCTCAATTGCTCCGTGGCGCTGCCCTCTGCGCTCTGCTGTGCGGTGACAGCCGCAAGCAGCCGCTGACGCAGAACGTCCAGCTCCCCGGCTTGGATCTCTGCAGCAGCCAAAGCGGCCTTGGCTTCGGCCAGTTCTGCCGCCAGCTTCCCGGCCTCTGCATCAGATCCGGCGCGGGCGGCCTCCAGTTCAGACAGTTGCGCGTCCAGCTGTGTCCTGGCAGTTTCAGCGGCGGCCAGCAGTGTCAGCGTATCCTCCGCCTCCTGGCGTTGCGCCTCCAAGGCCAATGTCATTGCTGTGAGTTCGGCGTCGGCATTCTGCAGCCTGTCCCGCAAGGCTTCGGCGGCGGCGGCCTCAACCAGACGGGCGGCTTCTTCATCGCCCAGCTGATCCTGCAATTCGGAAATCCGGGTTGTTTGCTCGCTGCCCTCGGCCTCAAGGCTGGCGATCAGTGCTTCCATCGCCTCGCGCTGTGCCGCCGCCAGCCGGGCGGCCTCCGCCTGCAGATCAATCTCGCCGCGGGCTTGCGACAGGGCCAGGTTCAGGGCCTCTTGTTCGCTCAACAATTCCGCGCGCGCGGCCTCCAGGTCTGCGCGTTCGGCGCTCAGATCCGCGACCCGCGTCCGGGCGGCATCGCGGCTGGCGATCAGGGCCGCCACCTGCGCCTCAAAACTGGTGATCCGGCTGGCGGCCGCGGCCAGTTCACCTGCCTGCCGGTCACGGTCCGCAGTCAGGGAGGTGATCAGGCTGCGCGCCTGATCCAGATCCTGTTCAGCAGTATTGAGGGTTGACGTCAGCGCCCCAAGCCGGGCGTTCAACTGGCTGTTCTCACGCTCCTCCAGACCCAGGGCCGAGGCCAGCGCGCTCACCTCCGCAGACAGCTCATCCAGCTGGCTTTCCTGGCCGGTAATCGTCTCGCGCAGGACAAATTGCACCACCATAAAGATGGTCAGAACAAACATCAGCACCAAGAGAAGCCCGGTCATCGCATCGACAAACCCCGGCCAGATCGAGGCTTGGAATCGCTGCCCTGTGCGCCGGGAAAGGGCCATCGGTTAATCCCCCGCGTCCCGGCCTGCACCACCGCCTCGGGACAAGCCGCGCGGGCGGGCGAAGGCCCTGACCAACAGGTCGATATCCTTGCGCAGCTCGCTCAGGCTTTCCTGGCGGCCGGCCGAGATTTCCTCGAGGATACGCAGCATCTGCACGTCGATCGAGCGCAGCCGCATCCGGCTTTCGGCGTCGATACCGCCCTGTTCGCTATGGGCGCGCAGGATCTCGGTCAGGGCTTCCTGCCCGACGGCCACCCGGTCCAATGCTGCGGTGACTGTGCCGGTCTGCTCCTGGCGGCGGTTCATCTCCTGAATGGTTTCCACCAGATCGCCCAGCTTTTGATCCACCGCTGCGCGGCCTTCGGAGGTTTCGGCAAACATCGCCTGCAGCGCGTCCATCTGCTCGGCCATGTTGTCGAGCACTTGGGAGACCACGCTGCTATCGCCGGCGCCGTCCTCGCCCGAGGAGAAGCTGACCCGGGTGATCGAAGACAGCCATTCCTCCAGCTCGCGGTAGAACCGGTTCTGGCCGTGGCCCGCGAACAGTTCCAGCAGGCCGACGATCAGCGAGCCAGCCAGTCCCAGGAGCGAGGAGGCAAAGGCGACCCCCATGCCCCCCAGCTGCGCCTCCAGTCCGGTCATCAGGCGATTGAAGACAGACAGCCCCTCTTCGCCTTCCTGCGGTGCCAGGCTGCGGATGGTATCGACCACGGCAGGAACCGTAGTAGCGAGACCATAGAAGGTTCCCAAAAGGCCAAGGAAAATCAGAAGGTTGACGATATACCGGGTAATTTCCCGGTCTTCATCGATGCGGTTGGCGACAGAGTCCAGAATGGACTGTGTCGAGGCCGATCCCAGCTGCATCCGCGCCCCGCGCGAGCGCAGCAGCGAGGCCAAGGGCGCCAGCATTGACGGCGTCCGGCGCTCATCCGAAGTATCGCCGAATGCAAAACGTTCAATCCAGCGCACCGAGCCGATAAGCTGCACCACCTGCCAGAAACAGGCCAGCACCCCGATCACAAAGACAAAGACGATAAAGCCGTTCAGCCAAGGGTTGGCCTCGAACACCGGCAGCACCCGCGGCAAGGCGACAAAGGCGCCAAAACCGGACAACCCCAGTGCGATCAGCATCATGATGATCTGCCGCACCGGCTGGGAAAACTGCGGCCGGGTTTTGCGGTCTGGCTGCGCCATATTGGTTGGCTCCTGACACGTTGACTGCTCTTATTTGGTTCGCAGCCTATAAGCAAAGTGTCAAAAGCGCCAAGGCTTTATGCGGTGATGTCCCGCACCCGGCCTGCCAGCCAGTCCAAGTCGCTGTCATGCAGGCCGATCTCCGCCAGATGCTCAGCAGTGTTATAGAGGTATTCGGTGTTGGGACCGCGCCCGCCCACCGCATGGGCAATCATCTGCGCCTGTTTTTCGAGGCTCAGACCGCCGCAATACTGCACATGGTGCGGGTCGATCACATAGGTGACGGCGGTGACAAGGCTGCCGTCCGCCAGTTCCACTTCCAGATCACGCTCCAAGTAGGCCGAAGAGATCAGCTCGCGCTCGCGCAGCTCTGCCAGGGTCTGCTCCTCGTGACCGGCTTCGACCGACAGCGCCAGCCCTTTGCAGTTGGCCCCTTCGGTTTCGTCCAGCGCCAGCACCAGACCCGGATGATCCTCGGTGCCGCGGTGGTGGATCGAGGTCATGCAGAATGACCGCGCATAGCCATGCAGCACCGCCACCTCGCGGCGGGCCACCGGGAAGCCGGGGTTCCAAAGAAGCGATCCGTATCCGAAAACCCACATAGTCATGTTGTCTGGCCCTTTCTGCTCCCCCTCTATAAACAGCAATCCTGATCCGGACAAAAGAGGCTAACCGATGCGCCTGGCAAAACTGCTGATTGCCGCCCTGATGGTGTGGAGCCTGTATTGGGCGGCGGCGGCCTGGGGGCTGCGCAGCGGCATCGCGGCCTGGTTTGCCGAGCAAGAGCGGCGGGGCTGGCAGGCTGAGTTTTCTGCACTTGAAACCAGCGGCTACCCTATCCGCCATTTAACCAGGATCAGCCGCCCGGCGCTGGCTGATCCTGGCACCGGCACCGCCTGGCGGGCTGACTGGCTGGACCTGGCAAGCCTTGCTGTCTGGCCGGGCAAGCTGGACCTGCACTTCCCGGCCTCGGCCCAGCGGCTGTCCTATTTCGACCGGACCGCGGTAATCACGGCCCAGGGCCTGCAAGCCAGCCTGCATCTGGCGCCGGGTGCGGCGCTGGAAATGGAGGAACTAGCGCTGATCTCGGCCCCGTGGCAGATCGCCCGAAGCGGCGAGACGGTGCTGAGCGGCGCGTCACTGGACCTGCGCATGGTGCAGTCGGACAGGCCTGCGATCTACCGGATTACGGCAGAAGCCGCTGAGTTCGCCCCCCGCGCCGCCTGGCGGCGTTTGCTGGCGGCCAGCTCGGCGCTGCCGGAACGGTTTGACACGCTGGCATTGGACCTGACGGTTGAGTTTGACGCGCCCTGGGACAGGGCCGCACTGGAACAGCAGCGGCCGCAGCCGCGCCGGATCGATCTGAAACTGGCCGAGGCCCGCTGGGGCGATCTGCGGCTGAAGGCCGCCGGGACGCTGGCAGTGGACGCGCAGGGTCTGCCGGAGGGCGGGATTGCGCTGCAGGCGGAAAACTGGCGCGGGCTGGTGCTGATGGCGGAACGCAGCGGCGCGCTGCCTCCCAGCCTGCGCAGCTCTGTCGAGCGCGTGCTGAGCCTCCTGGCAGAAACAAGCGGCAACCCGCGGAACCTGGACATCACGCTGGGGTTTTCCGGCGGATATGTGACACTTGGCCCCCTGCCCCTGGGCCGCGCCCCGCGGCTGATCATCCGCTGACCGCGGATCCGCCTATCCAGCCCCTGAGGCGTTTCTCAGCATGACTTTTTTGCGCGCGCAGCGCGCCCGGCCCAAGGCTGTAATGTGCCCCTGGGCACTTTCAGGCGCGGGAGCACACCGCTAGCGGCAATACGACCCGCCGCGGTGGCGCGCTACATCCAGGTGGAAATGGTCGCGGTGATAGCGGTCGGCCTCTGGCCCCAGAACGGTGCCGAAGGGTCCGCAGGCTGCGCGCCAGATTTTTTTCAGCGCCTTGCGGGTCTTGCGGTTCTGCCAGCCTTTCAGCACCGTCACCGTCTCGCCGCTGGCCAGGGTGAAACCGGAGATATCGATGGCCCGTCCTTTGCCATGTTCCGATATCTTTGCACCGGGACGGTTGTTGCGGGTGCGGCACGCATAATGCGCGGCAACGCGCAGGGAGACCACCTTGTTTCGGCGGCCGAAGGCGGTTTCTACCTCGCGGTTGATCCATGTCTTCAGCGCGCGGGCGGTGTTGCAGGTCATCAGCGAGGCCTGGCTGAGGCGCACCCCGGCAATTTCGCGCACCCGCACCGCATCCTTGGCGCCGCAGCCGGGCAGCGTGCCCGAGACGTGGCCGACACTATCGCCCTGGATATCAATATCGCCGCAGACCGACCCCTTGCGCCGCTTGCGGCGCTTGAACAGCACCTGCTCTGCCAGGCTGTCCGGCCGTGCAAAGGGCAGCAGCGATGATGCCGGCCCCAGCAGCGGCAGATCTGCGGGGCGGGCTGCTGCCGCCAGGATCTGTTCCGATTGCGGGCGCGAAACCGGGCGTAATTCCGGCGAATTGACTATGCCAGCCGCCTCTAAGCCCGCATCAGCCTGCGGGCGCGCAGGCGGCGCAAGCGAGGTATCCGGAGCAGCGGCCAGCGCGGCACCGCCAAGCATCGTTGCCAGCAGCAAGGCGCCCGCGCGGATCACTTCTTTTGCCCCCGGCCAAAGTCCGGCGCATCGGTGTCCTGGCCGGCCTCGATGATGCCGCGGCGGATCGCGCGGGTGCGGGTGAAGTAATCGTGCAGATGGTCGCCGTCGCCGGTGCGGATGGCGCGCTGCAGGGCAAACAGCTCCTCGGTGAAGCGGCCCAGGATTTCCAGCGTGGCGTCCTTGTTGGTCAGGAACACATCGCGCCACATGGTCGGATCCGAGGCGGCAATCCGTGTGAAGTCGCGAAAACCAGCGGCGGAATACTTGATCACCTCGCTGTCGGTCACCCGGCGCAGGTCGTCGGCGACGCCCACCATCGTATAGGCAATCAGATGCGGTGTGTGCGAGGTGACGGCCAGCACCAGGTCGTGGTGGTCGGCGTCCATCTCATCAACATTGGCGCCCATGCCCTCCCACAGGGCCCGCAGGCGGGCGGTGGCTGCGGGATCGGTGCCCTCAACCGGGACCAGCAGCGACCAGCGGTTGTCGAACAGCTCAGCAAAACCGGATTCCGGGCCGGAATGTTCAGTCCCGGCCAGCGGGTGGGCGGGCACGAAATGCACGCCTTGGGGGATATGGGGCAGCACGGCGTCGATCACATGGCGTTTGACCGAGCCCACGTCCGACACCGTGGCGCCGGGTTTCAGCAGCGGGGCGATGTCTTCCATCACCGGACCCATGGCGCCAACCGGCACGCAGAGCACCACCAGGTCAGCTTCTTTCACGGCCTCCTGCGCGCTGTCGCAAACCCGGTCGCACAGGCCGATCCTGCGAGCGGTTGCGCGGGTTTCCGCGCTGCGGGCATAGCCGGTGACCTCGCCCGCCAGCCCTGCGCGTTTCATCGCCCAGAACATTGAAGACGCAATCAGGCCCAGCCCGATCAGCGCGACGCGGCCATAGACCTGCCCGTTATTCCGGCTGCTCATGCCTGCGCCTCTTTGAATGCTTTCACCCCTTGCGCCACCCGGCGGCAGGCGTCTTCGTCGCCGATGGTGATGCGCAATGCGTTCGGCAGGTTGTATCCCGCCACCCGGCGCACGATCAGCCCCTGCGACTGCAGATAACTGTCACAGGCCTCGGCTTCGGCCTGGCTGGCAAAGCGGGCCAGGATGAAATTGGTGCTGGAGACGTCCGAGGGCACGCCGAGTTCAGCGAGGGCATTTGCCAGCCAAGAGCGCCATTTGGCGTTCGTGGTCCGGCAGTTGTTCACGTAGTCCGCATCCCGCACCGAGGCCTCGGCCCCGGCCAGCGCTGTACTGGAGACGTTGAACGGGCCACGCACCCGGTTCAGCACGCTGATGATCTCCTTGGGGCCATAGCCCCAGCCGATCCGCGCACCGCCCAGACCGTAGATCTTGGAGAAAGTGCGCGTCATGAAGACGTTGCTGCGCGCGTTGGCAATGGCAGCCCCGGCATCGAAGCCTTCGACATATTCGGCATAGGCCCCGTCCAGCACCAAGATGGCCCCCGCCGGGATGCCATCGGCCAGCCGGGCCACTTCCCCTTCGCTGATCATGGTGCCGGTGGGGTTGTTCGGGTTCGCAATGAAGACCAGCCTGGTCCGGTCGGTGCAGCCCGCCAGCAAAGCGTCCACATCGGTGACCCGCTCGCGTTCTTTTACCTCCACCGGCGTCGCACCGGCGGCCAATGCGCTGATGCGGTACATGGCAAAGCCGTGTTCGGTGTACAGCACCTCATCGCCCGGGCCGGCATAGGCCTGGCACAGGAAGGCAATGATCTCGTCGCTGCCGGCGCCGCAGATGATCTGCTCCGGCTCCAGCCCGTGAACCTCGCCGATCGCCTGCCGCAGCGCCGCATGGTCCGAACTGGGATAGCGGTGCATATCGGCCGCCGCATCCTGCATCGCCTGAATTGCGCGCGGGCTGGGGCCAAGAGGGTTTTCGTTCGAGGAGAGCTTCACAACGTTGCTCACCCCATTCACATGAGCAGCCCCGCCCTGATAAAGAGCGATGTCCATGATACCGGGCTGCGGTGTGAGTTGAGTCATAATACGGGCTCCTTAATTCCTGCCCGTTCTAGCGGCCCAATGGCTGCTGGGGAAGCACCAAGATGACGCTTCCCCTGTGCTGCCGCCCCCCCGAGCAGCAAACCCAATGACGGTGCGGCCGGCGTTAATGCGCCGCTGCCGACTTGGGCATCTTGCGTTTGGCTTCGGCCATGATGATTTTCTGGATCTTCTTGCGCAGTTCCATGTCCTTGCGCATCGCCTCATTGGCCTGTTTCTGCATGGTCGAGGCCGATTGCGACCCGTCCGAGCTGGTCAGAACCTCGCCTGCGTATTTGCTGAACGACTTGCCGCTGATCTGCTTGGCAATCTCGCCATAAATGGCGTCGCCGTGCAGCTTGATGAAATCCTCGGTCGCCTTGGTGCCGTATTTGGCAATCAGGTCCTTCTTCACCGCTCCTTCCATGGCGGCGGGCGCCAGTTTGGTCTTGAGGAACTTTTCAGCAGCGCCGGTGAAGCCGGAGGAGAATTTGTCCAATGCCTTGCCGGCACCTGCCGACATGATGCCCGCGGTCAGGATCTTGGCAATGCTTTCCTTGATTTCCTTGGTATTCGGCGGCCGGCCCTTTTCGATCAAGGGTTTGGCCAGGCCGATGGTTTCCTTCAGCGCCTCGGTCACCATCGCCTCGCCGGCCTTGGATTTCAGGAACTTCTCAAAGAAAACCTTGACCGCCTTTTTGGGAAACTCGCGTGAGAGTTTCGAGGCTGCGGCCTTGGCCAGATCATCGGCGAGACCTGCCGACAGCTTTGAGGTCAGCTTGCCGCCAGCGGCACCGGCGAGACCGGCGATAAAGCTGTCGATGAAGACTTTCTTGGCCGCCCCGTCCCAGGTCACCTTGTTGCCCGCCAGATGCTCGCCCAGCTGGCCGGCGCTGGATTTCAGCGCTTCGGTGCTTGCGGCGGCAATGGCGTGGGCCTTGGCCGGGGACATACCCTTGGTCGCCACCAGCCGGGCGGTCATATAGGTTTCGACCACGGCAAATGAGACCTCGCGCACGATTTCCAGCTTCCAGACAATTCCGCCGGCAGTGGCGATCCGCTGATCAATGAATTTCTTAAACGCCTTGCCGCCGGTGTTATAGGCTTTGGATGCTTTAACATCCTGTTTGTACACCTTTTTCCAGTCGGGCTTCTTCTTGCTCGTCAGCGTTTTCAGCAGGCTGGATTCAGAGCGGGCATTCAGGATCGGGGTCCAAGGCGGATCGGTCTTGTCGTTGACAACGCTGACAGCAAATTCCGTCAATGCGTTCAGGAAAGTGTCGTTGCCCTGGCGTGTGCTTTCCACCTCGTTGCAGAAATCAACCCAGGATTCCGCCTGGCCGTACATCATATTAGCCTTGGCCAGAAGCTTGCGCCGCAGCTCTTCCTGCCCGGCTTCAAACTCGGCCACGGTGATCAGCTTGGTCTTGCCGTTCTCGACAACTTCAATCCGCTCCACTTTGGTGTCGGCAGAATGCTGTGCCGCCAGTTTCGGCAGGCCTGCGTTCCAGGTCCGCATGCCCGGGTCGACAATTCCGTCAGGCTTCTTGAAACCAAGCTTCTTTTTCTGAAAATCCTTGATCGTGTTGATCAGCCCGGCATCGCATTTGGTGCTGACCTCAATGGAATAGCCGTTTGCCTTAAGCATCAGGCGGACCAGCTCGACATCTGCAGGGGCATTTTTGACCGGCTTGAATTTGCTCTCGCCAGTCTTGGGGTCCGGTTTGGTGATCCGTTTCTTGTCACCAACAGGGGCGGAAAGCTTAAGGGCCATAACAGTACTCCAATCAATAAAATACAGTTAGAGCGTGCCACGCACATCTTCGCGCTGTCGCGGGGGATTTGACCGGCATATTCCCCCTTTAAATACTGGGGTTCGATACCTACATATCACGTGTATGTGAGGTGCTTCCCAGCCCCGGGAAAGCACCCGGTGTGTGTGTCTAGGCGACCAGCGCCTTGAACCGCGCGGTTTCCGGATCGACGTTGTAACGGGCCGTAAGCTCCCCTGCCCTTTGGGTCAGATCGTTGACGCAATCAATGACGTATTGCGCGGTCTCCTCCTCCATCAGGTATGAGAAGTTGAGCCGGACCCAGCCGGGCTTTTTCATTTCCTCGCCTGCCTTCAAGTCGGCAAACAACCTTTCCGACTCCGGCCGGCCAATGCCCAGCAACCGGTGTGCATAAGGCCCCGCACAGGCGCAGCCGCCGCGGGCCTGAATGCCGTAGACGTCGCTTAGCATCCGGGTGAACAGCTGCTGATGCACCGGATTGCCGGCCCCGTCCGAAACCAGAAAGGAGAAGATCGGCAGCCGGTGCGCATCGCGGTGGCCCAGGATCTGCAGGTGCGGATTGCCGGTCCAGCCCGCCCAGGCCATGCCTGCGAACCTGGCTTCACGGGCTTCGATCTGCTCCTGACCGACGGCCTCTTTCACCAGAAATGCCAGCGCTGCGCGGATGTCGCCGATCACATTCGGGGTGCCGGCTTCTTCGCGGGTCGCCAGGTCCAGGCTGTATTCGTGCTGCCATGGGGACACAAAACTGACGGTCCCCCCGCCCGGCCAGGACGGGCAGCGGCGGCGTACAGCGCCTGAGTTGACCACCAGCACACCCGAGGCACCGGGACCGCCCGGAAACTTGTGCGGCGAGACCACCACGGCATCCTTACGTGCCGCCCCGCCCTGTCCCATGTCGATTGGCAGGTACGGGCCGCCGCCGGCATAGTCCCAGACCGCCAGTGCGCCGTGCGCATGCAGCAGGCGGCTGATGGGGTCAGGATCGGTCACGATGCCGGTGACGTTGGAAGCCGCCGAGAAGCTGCCGATCTTCAGATCGCTGCCGGCGTGCTGCTTCAGGGCGAGTTCCAGAACCGCCAGATCCACACCGCCCTCGGCGGCCTCAGGAATTTCCACCACCAGCGCCTTGCTTTCGCGCCAAGGCAGGATGTTGGAGTGGTGCTCATAGGGGCCGATGAAGACAACCGGCCGGGTGGCCTCGTTCACGCCGAACAGGCTGACCAGCCGGTTGAGACCCGCGGTGGCGCCCGATCCGGTGAAAATCACCGCATCATCCCCAGTGGCGCCGGTCATGCGGGCGATCTCAGTCCGGGCCTCGCGGCGCAGGCGGGTCATCTGCGTGCCGCAATAAGAAGCCTCGGTATGGGAATTGGCATAGAAGGGCAGCACCTGGGCTGCCACATAGTCCTCAACCTGGCGCAGTGCCCGGCCGGAGGCGACGTAATCGGCATAGACCAGCGGCACCTCACCATCGAGGCCTGGGATCATCACACCGTCGCCGATTACGCTGCGGCCAAGGGTTCCGTCCTGAGCCGCTTGCCGGATCGTTTCTTTGAATACTGCCAGGGTCATGTCGCGCCTCCGTGATCTTCCGCAATCAATATGAACGGTTTCTGGCGCGTAAATTTTATCAAATACTGGGTAGTTTATGCAATTCTTGTGTCATATGATCTGCATATGAGTAAGCAAGCCGATCAAATTGACCGAAGCATCCTGCGCGCGCTGCAACAGGATGCCAGCCTGTCGCAACGGGAGCTGGCCGACAAGGTGGGCCTGTCGCAGAACGCCTGCTGGCGGCGGCTGAAAGCGTTGAACGACAGCGGGCTGCTGCAAGGGTCCACCGCACGGCTGGACCGCAAGCAGCTGGGGCTGGATCTGGTGGTATTTGTGTTGCTGCGTACCCGGCATCATTCGGCAGACTGGCTGCAAAAGTTCCGCCGCCATGTGCTGACGATCCCTGAGGTGGTGGATTTCCACCGCATCGGCGGTGATTACGACTACCAGCTGAAAGTGGTGACCGAGGACATGGCCAGCTATGACAAAGTGTATCAGCGGCTTATTTCAGGTGTCGAGCTGGACAGCGTGACGTCTTACTTCGCGATGGAAGCCATCGCCGAGGGACGTCCGCTGCCGCTGTAGCCTGGAGGGTTGGGAAAGGGGCGCGCTGCCCCCAGCCCTGCGGGCTTCCCCCGGGGTATTTCCGCCCAGAAAGAAGCAGCGGATCAGTGACCAAAGGCGCTGTTCTTCATCCATTTCGGGCGCTTGCCGTCCGGCCCCATGCGCATGTGCAAACAGGCAGTTCCAAGGCGCTGGAAGTAAAGGATATCAACCGGATACCAGCCCGCTGACGGCACCTCTACTTCTGTCAGGATGGTGCTGTCGCAGGACTGGCGGCCGTCGTATTCGCCTACCACCTGGCCGCCGACCCTGGCGCGCAGCCCGTCATTGGTAAGGAAGTCGATATTGTGGATGCCGGGCTGGTCAATCTTCACATAGCCGGTGATCCGGGCCACGACATTCAGCGCCCGTTTGGAAGTGAGCGTGTTCTGCCCCTCCTCTGTGTCACGGTTGTCGAGACCCGCGATGGGCTGACCCCGCTCGCTGGAGATTTTCAGCGCCGAGGAGGCCTCAACCAGAGACTTCACATCATGCGGATAGGCGTAGACCACCGACAGACCCGGCTTGACGCCGGAGGGCTGCGGGTCTGCCGGGACCAGCTTCAGCGGCGCAGCGCCTGCGGAGGCGGCGGTCAGGACTGCAATCGCAGCAGCAGCCTTCAGATAGGTTTTCATCACTCACTCCCTGTCGTTTTACAGGCAGGATAGTGGCAGGCGGCGCGCAGGGCTACCGGGTTTTGCCAATACGGCCGCAGAGATGCTGCAAACGAAAAAGGGCTGCCCCGCAGGACAGCCCTTTCGCCATGTGCCGTAACGGCAGCAGGCTTAGTTCTTGGCGTAGAATTCCACAACCAGGTTCGGTTCCATCAGAACCGGGTACGGCACGTCGCCCAGGCCGGGGGTGCGCACGAAGGTCGCTTTCAGCTTGGAGTGGTCGGCTTCGATGTAATCGGGAACGTCGCGCTCGGCCAGCTGAGTGGCTTCCAGAACGGCAACCATCTGCTTGGACTTGTCGCGGACTTCGATCACGTCGCCCTCTTTCACGCGGTAGGACGGGATGTTGACGCGCTTGCCGTTCACGGTCACGTGGCCGTGGTTCACGAACTGGCGGGCCGCAAAGACGGTTGCAACAAACTTGGCGCGGTAGACAACGGCGTCCAGGCGGCGCTCGAGCAGGCCGATCAGGTTTTCACCGGTGTCGCCGTTTACACGCACGGCTTCGCCGTAGATACGGCGGAACTGCTTTTCGGTCAGGTCGCCGTAGTAGCCCTTGAGCTTCTGCTTGGCGCGCAGCTGGATGCCGAAGTCGGACAGTTTGCCCTTGCGGCGCTGACCGTGCTGGCCGGGGCCGTAGTCGCGGCGGTTGACCGGGGACTTCGGACGGCCCCAGATGTTTTCGCCCATGCGGCGGTCGATTTTATACTTGGCAGACGTGCGTTTGGTCACGGCTGATCTCCTTCTTTAATGGCATTGCAGCGATTTCCGAAAACCGGTTCCCACTTTTCGGGCTGCAATCGCATACGCCACTGCACCGTCCGTGTTCACCTGCTCCAGGAGCACCTGCAACAATCGAAGGGCGTTGTCCTCTTGCTCCGGATCCAGGATCCAGGCATGACAGGCATCCCCTTGCGGGGGCCGCCAACACCAATGAAGCCGCGCTTATATAGGGGGATGGGACAGAGTCAACATCGGCCAGCCAGGTTTCGCAGGGAAATCCGCGAAATCAGCAAGGGCCCGGACGCCTGGCTGCGTTCGGGTAACGGATCAGGCCGCCTCGTGACCCAGAATCGCAGCCTCGGACGCGCTGAGATTGCGGCGGGCATAGGCGCCATAAGCCAGCGGGTTGCGCTCCAGCCCGGGTTGCAGATGGAACAGCCGCGCCCGGTCGCTGTCGCTGAGCGCGGTCAGGGATGCGTTGGAGGGGTGGAAGCTTTCTGTCTCGACCCCGTTGGCCCAGAGCACCTGATGATTGGCCAGCATGATATGGATATAGGTCGCCTGCCGCACCGAGGCGTCGGGCAGGATTGTGCGGCCGTTGACCAGATCGCCGGCCGCCACCAGAACTTCGGGCGTGTTGAACAGCGCCCGCACCCGGTCGCCGCGCAACAGCATCCGGTGATCCGGCGAGACCAGCAGCTCCTGCTCCGGCCGGTCGATGCCCAGGGCCCCGGCGTGAATGCGGATCGGGCGCAGCCGCGGCATCACGAACAATCGTGCGCCGCTGATCCGGCGGGAGCCGATCCACAGGATTTCCTGGGCGCCGTTGTCGCGGGTCTGCACCTTTTCGCCCTCGCGCAGCCGCTCAACCCGCTTTGGGCCGCCGGGTGTTGCGATCAATGTGCCCGGGGTAAAGCAGATCACACCGGTTTCGCCCTGCGGACGGTCCGCACTGACCGTTCCCAGCGAATGATGCACCACCCACAGATCAGCGCCGCGCGGCGGCAGCGCGTCCACAAACATCAAAAGCGGGCGCTGGCCCGGCCCCACCTCTATGAGAGTCACGGTGTAACTTTGCACGCCATTGGTCACAACAAAGCTGCTGTCCATCAGCGGCTCATCCACCTTGACCGAATCGACATCGGTCCGGTTTTGAACTGCCGCACCGACCAGCCGGCGCACTGACCGTGCCGCCCGGCGGCGCAAATCTGCCTCGCCGTTTGCCATGTCCAGCCGCAACAACTCTGCCGGCCCGTCCACCCGCACAGCATCGCCATGCCAGGACCAAGCCGCCCCTACATCAAGAGCGTCAACCGGTGCGGCCGGAAGGCCGTCAATCTCGGTTTGCGACCAGGAAACAACAAACGTGCCACGAAAGCCCGTTATCATCTGCCTGTATGCCTGCCTAAGTTCGTTTTTTATTAATGAAATCTTAACGACGCATCTTCAGGCCTGAAACCGCCGGGCCATAAAATGGTTGTGATCGTGCCCTTTACGCATCATTCCTCATGCGCTTGCAGCGGCTTTGGCGGCACTCAATCGCTGGATAGCAGCGCAGGTAATTGTCCGCAATCGCGCAACAAAGCCGTTTCAATTCAGCGGACTATAGCTGGATCGCAAGGCCTGTGCGGCCTGCCGCACCACCTCTGCCACCTGCAGAAGCTGCCGCGCAAGCGGGTTGCTGCGGCGCCAGATCATGCCAATGGTGCGGGCCGGCTGAGGGTCCCGGAAGCGCGCGACCGAGACAACAGCCGAGCGGGTCTCGACCGGGACGGCCATTTCGGGAATCAGCGTGACACCGATTCCTGCGCTGACCATCTGCACCAGGGTCGACAGCGAGCTGCCATCCAAGAGCTCGCGCGGGGCCGCCGACTGCATGTTGCAGAACGACAGCGCCTGATCGCGGAAGCAATGCCCCTCCTCCAGCAGCAGCAGACGCATTTCGCGCAAACCATCGGGACCGGGAACCGGCTTGCCAGTGTCTTCGCCGGGACGCACCAGCACAAAATCCTCTTCGAACAGCGCAACCTCCTCAAAGGCCGGTTCCGAAACCGGCAGCGCCACAATCGCCGTGTCCAGCCGGCCCTCTCCCAGTTCTTCCAGCAGCCTTGGGGTCACGGTTTCGCGCACTCGGATGTCGGCCTCCGGGTACTGCCGGGTCAGGTTCCCGACGATGGACGGCAGCAAATAGGGCGCAATGGTGGGAATCACCCCGATCCGCAGCCGTCCGGCCAGCCCCTCCCGGGACGCCCGCGCCAGCTCGCCCAGCTCATCAACGGATCGCAAAATACCACGTACCCGGCCTGCCAGGTCATCCCCCAGGCTGGTGAGCCGCACCTGGCGGGCGCCGCGCTCAACCAGCTGCACCCCCAGCGCCTCCTCCAACTCCTTGATCTGAACAGACAAAGCGGGCTGGGACACTGCGCAGGCATCTGCCGCGCGGCCGAAATGGCGGTGCTGGGCCAGCGCCTCGAAGTAGCGCATCTGGCGGAGAGTCACGTTTACCATAGGATTTTATTATCACTGCGATGAATAAATGCAACTTAATCCAATGGTAATTCCCTGCTAGCCTCCACTGCAGGACAACAGGGAAACCCGGCAACAGCAGTCTGTGCCCCAAAGCACTTTCAGGCGGCACCTGTGCTGCCGGACTGATCCGGGAACGTTTTTGCCACGACACAGTTCAACTGTTTGAAGCCACGATCGGAGAAGAATATGGACGGAAATACCCCCGCAGGAAAATGCCCGGTGATGCACGGCGCGGCGCTGAATACCGGCAGCGGCGGCACCTCGAACCAGGATTGGTGGCCGAACCAGCTGAACCTGAAGATCCTGCATCAGCATGCGCCCAAGTCGAACCCGATGGGGGCTGACTTCAGCTACCGCGAGGCCTTCAGCAAGCTGGATCTGGAGGCGGTGAAAAAGGATCTGTTTGCGCTGATGACCGACAGCCAGGACTGGTGGCCTGCGGATTATGGCCATTACGGCGGACTGTTCATCCGCATGGCCTGGCACAGTGCCGGCACCTACCGCACCGCCGATGGCCGCGGCGGCGGCGGCACCGGAAACCAGCGCTTTGCACCGCTGAACTCCTGGCCGGACAACGGCAACCTGGACAAGGCGCGCCGCCTGTTGTGGCCGATCAAGCAGAAATACGGCAACAGGATTTCCTGGGGTGATCTGATAATCCTGGCCGGCAATTGCGCCATTGAATCAATGGGCGGCCCGGTGTTCGGCTTTGGCGGCGGCCGCACCGACGTTTGGGAACCGGAGGAAGACGTCTACTGGGGATCCGAGACCGAATGGCTGGCCACCAGCGATCAGGCAAACAGCCGTTACTCCGGCGACCGGGACATGGAAAACCCTCTGGCAGCAGTGCAGATGGGGCTGATCTACGTCAACCCGGAAGGTCCCGACGGCAATCCGGACCCGGTCGCCTCGGGCCTGGATGTGCGTGACACCTTTGCGCGCATGGGTATGAATGACGAGGAAACCGTAGCGCTGGTTGCAGGCGGCCATACCTTTGGCAAGGCACATGGTGCCGGTGATCCTGAGCTGGTCGGCGCTGAACCTGAAGCCGGTGCGATGGAGCAGATGGGCCTCGGCTGGATCAATACGCATGGCTCCGGCAAGGGCGGCGACACTACCACCTCGGGTATCGAGGGCGCCTGGAAGCCGAACCCGACAACCTGGGACATGGGCTATTTCGACGTGCTGTTCGGCTATGAGTGGAAGCTGGAGAAAAGCCCCGCAGGTGCGCAGCAATGGCATGCGCAGGACGTGGCGCCGGAGCATATGGTGGTGGATGCCCATGACCCGAGCAAGCGCCATGCGCCGATGATGACCACCGCCGATATGTCACTGCGGATGGACCCGGCCTATGAGAAGATCTCGCGCGATTTCCATGCCAGCCCGGAGAAATTCGCCGATGCCTTTGCCCGCGCCTGGTTCAAGCTGTGCCACCGCGACATGGGGCCGAAATCGCGCTATCTGGGCAGCGACGTGCCTGCCGAAGATCTGATCTGGCAGGATCCGCTCCCGGCAGTGGATCATGCGCTGGTGGATGAACAGGACACCTCGCAGCTGAAGGCCAAGATCCTGGCAACCGGGCTGTCGGTTTCCGAGCTGGTCTCGACCGCCTGGGCTTCGGCCTCCACCTTCCGCGGTTCGGACATGCGCGGCGGCGCGAATGGCGGCCGTATCCGCCTGGCGCCGCAAAAGGACTGGGAGGTGAACCAGCCGGAGCAGCTGGCCAAAGTGCTGAACACCCTGGAAAGCGTCCAGTCCGAGTTCAACGCAAGCGCTGCAGGCGGCAAGAAGATCTCGATGGCGGATCTGATCGTGCTGGCGGGCTGCGCCGGTGTTGAAGAAGCCGCCAAGGCCGCAGGCCACCCGGTTTCGGTGCCGTTCACACCGGGCCGGACAGACGCATCCCAGGAGCAGACCGATATTGAGGGCTTTGCCGTTCTTGAACCGGAGGCCGATGGTTTCCGCAACTACCAGAAGGCCGCCTATAGCGTTCCGGCTGAGAAGATGCTGCTGGACCGGGCGCAGCTTTTGACCCTTGGCGCGCCGGAAATGACCGCGCTGATCGGGGGGCTGCGGGTGCTGGGCGCCAATCATGGCGGCTCCAAGCACGGGGTGTTCACCGACCGGGCCGGCACGCTCAGCACCGATTTCTTCACCGCTATCACCGATATGGGGGTGGAGTGGAAACCGGCTGAGGACGGCACCTACGAGGGCCGCGACCGGGCCAGCGGCACCGTCAAGTGGACCGGCACGCGGTCGGATCTGGTGTTCGGCTCCAACTCGCAGCTGCGGGCATTGTCCGAGGTTTATGCGCAGGCAGACGGCGAGGCGGCCTTTGTGCAGGACTTTGTGGCAGCCTGGGTCAAGGTGATGAACGCAGACCGGTTTGATCTGGCAGCGTAAGCTGCACCTTACTTGAAATGAAGGTGCTCCGGAAATCCGGGGCGCCTTTTTCGTTGCGGCCTTTGAGATACAAAGCGAAGGGCAGCGCCTGACCTCGGGCGGGCGCGATAGCGCCTTCCCAAGGTCAGGCGCCGCTCGGCCTTCGGCCGGGCGTTTTATCACTTACTCGGACGCGGCGGCCCCTTGCCCGAACTCAATCACCCGTGTCTCTGCCGTGTAATCCGACTCAATGATCAGTATCGCCAAGAGCCCGATCATCGCCAGGGGCGGCAGCAGAACCGCATAAATCAGCGCCAGCCGTTCCCAGGCCATATGCATGAAGACCGCGATAATCAGCCCCGCCTTCAGCGTCATGAAGATCAGGATCAGGCTCCAGCGCAATAGCCCCTGCAGCTGCGCGTAGTCCACCCAATACGACGCCGCGCTGAGCACAAACAACAGTATCCAGACTGCAAAATAGAGCTTTAGCGGATGCTGCTGCCCCTCGTCATGCTGCAGCTCTGCGGCCTCGGCGGTTAGCGGTGAATGTGTCATATCGGCCCCCTACCACAGATAGAAGAATGCAAAGATGAAGACCCAGACCAGGTCGACGAAGTGCCAGTAAAGCCCCATGATCTCCACCGCCTCGTAGTCGCCGTTGCCCGCTGACATCCAGCTGCGCTGATTGCGGTCGAAATCGCCGCGCCAGACCCGGCGGGCGACGATCACCAGAAAGATCACCCCGATGGTGACATGGGTGCCGTGAAAACCGGTGATCATAAAGAAACTGGCGCCGAATTGCTCGGCCCCCCAGGGATTGCCCCAGGGACGCACGCCTTCGGAGATCAGCTTGGACCATTCAAACGCCTGCATGCCGACAAACATCGCACCCAGCGCGGCAGTGGCCAGCATCAGCACGGCGGTGGCCTTGCGCGCCTTGCGGTAGGCGCAGTTCACTGCCATCGCCATGGTGCCGGAGGAAGAGATCAGCACAAAGGTCATGATGGCAATCAGGATCAGCGGCAGGTTCGCGCCGCCGATATGCAGGGCAAAAACCTCACTGGCGTTGGGCCACTCCACGGTGGTGGAGTTGCGGGCGTTCAGGTAAGCGACCAGGAAACAGGCAAAGACGAAGGTATCGCTCAGCAGCAAGATCCACATCATCGCCTTGCCCCAGGAGACCTTTTTAAAGGCCCGCTGATCCGACCCCCAATCGGCGGCAAAGCCGCTATGGCCCTGCTGCTGCAGCGTCTGATCCTGGCCTTGGAATGGATGTTCCATCTGTCTCCCTCCTCAACTCACAGCCGCGCGGCAGAGCGCCAGAAACGCATTGCCCCAGCCCTGCAGCAGCGCAAACAGCATCAGCCAGAACGCCAGCAGCGCGTGCCAGTAGAGCGCACAGAGCCGGACACCCGGCAGCAGTGCCTTCACGTCCCCTGATCCGGTTCCGGCATGGCGCGCGCAGACCATCGCCAGCGCAACGATACCGCCCAGCATGTGCAGCCCGTGCAGGCCGGTGATCAGGTAGAAAAAACTTGCCGCCGGGGTGCCGTCCAGCCGGTAGCCGCCATCAGTCAAAGAGATCCACACCTGCATCTGGCCGGCCAGAAAGGCGAGTGTGGCGATGCTTGCTGCAATCAGGCTGCCGCGCAGCCAGCGCTGCGTGCCTGCCCGTGCGGACATCACCACAAATTGCAGACACAGGCTGGCCAGCAGCAGCAACGCCGTGTTCAGCCAGACCCGGCCCGGCAGCGGCACCAGCTCCCATGGTGTTTCTTCGATCTGCATGACAAAGGCGCTGCCCAGCATGGCAAACAGCCCTCCGATCACAGTTACAAAGACCGCTATGAAGATGATGCCCGGCGCGCGGCCCGGACCATGACCGGCCAAGGGCGCAATCCCGGTTTCCAGCCAGGGTTTGGCGGCCAGATGCTGCTGCGACAGCCATAGACCCGCAGCCAGCGCCACCAGCGCCAGAAAGGCGAGGATGACAGTCACAGCCGCTGCCCCTGCCCGTCCGGCACCCAAGGGTCAGTCTGTGCGACGTAATCCTCAGCCGCGCCGGGCACGCTGTAGTCATAGGCCCATCGGTAGACATTGGGCAGCTCGTCCCAATTGCCGTGCCGGGGCGGGATTTCGGGTGTTTGCCACTCCAGCGAGGTCGCCCGCCAAGGGTTGCTGCCCGACACACGCCCGTGGCGCAGGCTCCAGAGGATATTGAACAGGAACAGCAGCTGCGCCGCGCCGACAATCAGCGCCGCCGATGAAATGAAGGCATTCAGCCCTTCCACCGGCGCAGTAAGGAACTCCGGCTCGCCAAGCTCGAAATATCGCCGCGGCACGCCGACAAGTCCGACATAGTGCATCGGGAAGAAGATCGCATAGGCACCGATAAAGGTGACCCAGAAATGGATCTGGCCCATTGCCTGGTTCAGCAGACGGCCGGTCATCAGCGGATACCAGTGATAGATCGCGCCAAAGATCACCATGATCGGCGCCACCCCCATCACCATGTGGAAATGGGCGACCACAAACATCGTGTCCGACAGCGGCACATCAACCACCACATTGCCCAGGAACAGACCTGTCAGCCCGCCGTTCACGAAGGTGACGATAAAGCCGAGTGCAAACAGCATCGGGATGGTCAGATGGATATCGCCCTTCCACAAGGTCAGCACCCAATTGTAGACCTTGATCGCGGTGGGAATGGCGATGATCAGCGTGGTGGTGGCAAAGAAGAAACCGAACCACGGATGCATGCCCGAGACATACATATGGTGCGCCCAAACAATAAAGCTGAGCGCGCCGATGATCACGATCGCCCAGACCATCATCCGGTAGCCGAACACGGTCTTGCGCGCATGCACGGCAATCAGATCGGAGACGATGCCGAACGCCGGCAGCGCGACTATGTAGACCTCGGGGTGGCCGAAAAACCAGAACAGATGCTGAAACGCAATCGGGCTGCCGCCGCCATAGCTGAGCTTTTCACCCAGTTCTACCAGCGTGGGCATGAAGAAAGAAGTGCCCAGCAGCCGGTCGAACAGCATCATCACACAGGCCACAAACAGCGCTGGAAACGCCAGCAGCGCCATCACCGTGGCGGTGAAAATCCCCCAGACCGTCAGCGGCAGCCGCATCATTGTCATGCCGCGGGTGCGGGCCTGCAGCACGGTGACGGCATAGTTCAGCCCGCCCATGGTGAAGCCGATGATGAACAGGATCAGCGAGAGCAGCATCAGGATGATCCCGCCCTGCGCACCGCCCGGCGTGCCGGACAGCACAGCCTGCGGCGGGTACAGCGTCCAGCCTGCGCCGGTGGGGCCGCCGGGGACAAAGAAGCTGGCCACCAGCACCAGCACCGCCAGCAGGTAGATCCAGAAGCTGAGCATATTGACGAAGGGAAACACCATGTCCCGCGCACCGACCATCAGCGGGATCAGGTAATTGCCGAAGCCCCCCAGAAAGATCGCGGTCAGCAAATAAACCACCATGATCATCCCGTGCATGGTGACAAACTGGTAATAGGCCTCGGCCGTGATGAAGTCGAAAGTGCCTGGAAAGCCCAGCTGCAGCCGCATCAGCCAGGACAGCACCAGCGCCACCATGCCGATTGCAATGGCGGTGCCGGAGTATTGGATGGCGATGTATTTGGCATCCTGCGAGAAGACGTATTTGCCGATCCAGCTGTGCGCATGCGGCGGCATCACATCGGCCACTTCGCGTGGCGGCAGATTGCTGTCCGGTTCAGGCAAGTAGTCGGTCATTGCAGAACTCCATCCAATTCTGATGTATCGCCCGGCCTTCCTCACAAAGGGGCGCATTGCGCCCGCCCCCTCAGCGCCTTGCGAGCCTGGTTCCGGCTCCGGTTTCAGAGCCCCCATTGGCATATTCTTCAAAAGTCAGCTGCTCCTGCAGCCACTCTTGGTATTCCGCCGCCTCCACAACGTTCACATAGCCGCGCATGAAGGGATGGGCGGTGCCGCAGTACTCGGCGCATAACACTTCAAAGGTGCCGGTGCGGGTGGGGATGAGCCAGATATAGGTGACCATGCCCGGCACCATGTCCATCTTGGCGCGGAATTCAGGCACGTAGAAATTGTGCAGCACGTCAATCGAGCGCAGCAGCAGCTTCACCGGCTTATCCACCGGCAGATACACCTCACCGCCCTCGACTATAAGGTCATCCTTGCCAAAGCGGTCATGCGGATTGACACCCAAGGGGTTTTCCCCGTTCACCCATTCCGCATCGGCGGTGCCCAGCACCCCGTCAGCACCGGGCAGCCGGTAGGCCCAGCTCCACTGCTGGCCAAAGACTTCAAGTTCAGTGGCCTCGTCCGGCACGGTGACGAATTGCTTCCACACAAACAAACCCGGCACCAGCATCGCCGCGACCCCCACAGCGGTCACGCCTGTCAGCCACACCTCCAGCCGTTTGTTTTCCGGGTCGAATTCAGCCTTGTGCCCGGGCCGGTGGCGGAACTTCCAGACGCAATAGGCCGTGAACAGGACCACCGCGGCAAACACCGCGCCGGTGATCCAGAAGGTTATAACCAGCGTATCGTCGATATAGTCCCAATTCGACGCGATCGGCGTCCACCACCACGGGCTTAACAGATGGAACGCAACAGATCCCGCCACGATCAGCACAAGCACGACCGCAATCAGCATCCCGCCCCCTTTCCCCGCTGCCCGGACATTTCCGTCCGTCCGGCACACAGGTTCATTTGGCATGAGATGCCACTATATTACGGTTTCACAAATTAATCCAGATTCCGGAAGTTTTACGCCTTTTGCGGCAGGTAGTTTCCATTTCCCCGCATTTCCCGGCAAGGACAAACAGGCGCCCGGCCCGGGCACCCGTACTCTGCAAGACCGCAGATCCAAGGTCTATTCCGGCAAGTATTTTGCCGACCAGGCCTCACCCGCAGCACCGCTGCTAATCATCGCCTCAGCCTGTTCCGGCGGGTAACCCAACCGCTCCAGGATGGTTCTGGTGTGCGCACCGTATTTCGGCGCAGGCCCCGGTATAGTGATCCGGCCTGCTTGCGGGCGCACCGCATTCGGCGCCACCAGATCGCACCAGCGGCCCATCGGGTGCCGGTCGTGGCGGATCACCCGGAACGTTGCTTCCTTCAGATCGATACTGCCGGCGCTTTCCAGCTGCAGCGCCGCATCGCGGGTTTCGTGCAGCGACGACAGCGGCACCGCCGTGGCAGAGGTTCCGGCAAATGCCGCACGCCAATGCGCCAGCGGCTGCGTGCTGAACCGCACGGACAGGGCGGCATGCAGCTGATCCACCGGCAGCGCGGCCAGATCTGCCAGCTCTGCCACCCGCGCCAGCGCAGCGCCGCGCTCACTGGGCGCCGCAAAGAAGAACCAGCCGTCCGCGGCCTGGTAACAATGGTAGAACGGCCCCCAGCCCAGGGCCTCGCGGCCTGAGGGTTCATCAAAGGGCACCCTGCCCGCGTGGCCGTACATGAACTGCGCCTGGATCAGATTGCCCGCCGCCGCCAGCGAGGCCCGCGCCACCCCGCCTTTGCCGGTTTCCTTAAGCCGCAGCAAAGCGCCGCCCAGAGCCACACAGGCGCAAAAACCGGTCAGCACGTCGATGGTGCCGAAATGGGCGTGCTCCTCGGGTGTGCCCATGCCGCCGCCAAAGCGCAGCATCACGCCGGTGGCGGCTTGCGCCAGATCATCATAGCCCAGGTGATCAGACTTCGGTCCGCGCATAGGGCCGCCAAAGGCATCCAGCTGCACCAGGATCAGGCGCTGGTTGATCTCTGCCAGCCGTTCCGGCGAGAGGCCCAGTTTGTCCCGTTGCTGGTCGGTGCCGTTCATCGTGATTACGTCAGCGCCGGCAATCAGGCGGGCCAATGCGTCCTGCCCCGCGTCCGTGCGCAGGTTCAGCAGGATGCTTTCCTTGCCGCGCTGCGCGTGGATGCCAAAGACCACCGTGTTCCAAGGATCGACAGACGGCTCCACCGGCTGCACCAGCGTCACCTCAGCGCCGAACCGCGCCAGGGTTGAACCGATGGTCGGCCCGGCAATCACATTGGTGAGGTCAACGACCCTCAATCCGTCGAGCCATCCTTTGCCCTCGTGACTGCTGCCACCGCTGCGCTCCGGCTCAGCCAACAGCGCAGACAGATCAGCGTTGACAGCGCTGATCTTCTGCGCCGCGCCTGCGTCATCACTCAGCCAGGCCACATTGCCCATCTGACGCATTGTTCCGTGCTTGGCATCCTCCAGCTGCAGCACCAGGCCCGAGGCCAGCGCATGCGGGTCATCAAGCCATTCACTAGTGAAACGCTGTGCAGTGGCAGGGGCCTTGGCGGCGCCGAACAGATCCTCCCACTCATACGAGGGCTTGGTCAGGAATGCGGCCTTCATCGCAGATGACACCCGCGCACGGTCGGACGGACCCACCGGATAATTGCGCATTGACCATTCGGCAGGCCAATCCTTGGTGTCCAGATAGGCTGAGAAATCCGGCAGCTCATCGGCCAAGTCCTTCAGCCCAAGGGTCTCCAGCACCCGCCGCGGGTGAGTGGCGACCGAGCCGGCCACCACATAGAAGCCGCGCCCGTCGGCGCAGGTATAGGTGCGGTAGAACGGGTCGAGGAATTCGGACAGCTCCGCGAACTTCAGGTTCATCGGCAGGCCTTCGGCTTCGCGCCGGTCCAGCTCCACCTCGCGCGGGGATTTATAGCGCTCGGGGTAGTCCTCGATCTGCTCGCAGTTATAGACCAGCCCCTCCAGCAGCGCGGCGGCCAGCGGCACCTCGATATGGTCGCCGCCGTTCTGTTCCCGCGCGTTCAGCGCAAACAGCACAGACATAGCGCCAAAGCTGGCCCCATAAGCCGAAGCCAGCGCCAGAGGCGAAAAAGACGGGTTGATGCCCATCAGGCGGCGGTTCAGCCCCATATCGGTGAATTGGCCGGTATAGGCGGCAATCACCGCCTCCCAGGCGGGCAGGTCCGCGAGATCAGCGTCAGTGGAGGCAAAGCCAGGCATCGACAGATAGACCAGCTGATCGTTGGCCGCGCGCAAGGCCTCCGGCCCCAGGCCCAGGCGGTCCATAACACCGGGGCGGAAGTTTTCGATCACCGCATCGGCACGTTTGGCCAGCTCAATTGCGGTGGCGCGGCCTTCATCGGATTTCAGGTCCAGTTCCAGCACCTGCTTGCCCCGCGACAGCATGTCGAAAGCCGGGCCGTCAAAGCCGGTGCCGCCGGGCGGAGTAATGCGGATCACTTCGGCGCCCATATCGGCCAGCATCATGCCGGTCAGGGGACCGGCCAGGTAATGGCCGAAGTCGAGAACGCGGATATGGGAAAGGGGGCGCTGCGGCATGGGGAGGTCTCGCCTGTTGTCGGTTCAAAGTTCAATCCGCAACAGATTATCTTCAGACCCCGCAATATCCACTGGCCAAAAAAGCATGCGCTCCCTAACAATTTCCTATGGAACGCTCAATACGCCCCACTGCCGGATCGCTGAATGCCCTATCGGTGCTGGAAGTGGCGGTGCGCCATGCCAGCCTGTCCCGCGCCGCGGTGGAGCTGGGCCTCAGCCAGCCTGCGGTCTCGCGCCATATCTCCACTTTGGAGGAGCGCCTGCGGCAGCCGCTGTTCGAGCGCAACAACAACCGGATCACCCCGACTGCCAATGCCTCCCGGCTGGCCGATGCGGTGGCGCTGGGACTGGGCCATGTTGATCAGGCCTGGAGCGAGGTTCTGGCCGCACCGGACACGGATGAGGTGACGCTCGCCTGCACCTTCGGCTTTGCCGATCAATGGCTGATGCCGCGTTACTCGGATCTGAGGGCCTTTCTGGGCGGCAGGCGGGTGCGGGTCGTGACCACAGATCAGCTGGGGGACATCGACCTTAGCCGCCTGGATGCAGCAGTTGTCTGGGATCCGTCACGGATGCCGGACCGCCCTTATTTTCCGCTGATCCCGGCAGAAACCTTCCCCATATGCAGCCCCGGTTTTCTGGAGACCTACCCAGAGGCAAAGAGCAACATTGCGCAACTCGCGCCGGATCTGTTTTTGCATTTTGACACCGGAACCTCCGGCTTTCTGACCTGGGATGGCTGGTTTTCCCATGCAGGGCTGCAGGCGCCGCAATTCGGCACCGCCGCGGAATTCGACGCCTATCCGTTCCTGCTGCAGTCGGTGCGGCGCGGCGAAGGCATTGGGCTGGGCTGGGCGGGGATTGCCGATCAGGCCCTGGCAGCCGGCGAGGTGCTGCGGCTGGGGCCTTCGGTGTCGGACAGGCCGCACAGCTACTTTCTGCAGTACCGCGAATCCTGCGGCAGCGCGCTGGAGCGGATGCTGAAGTGGTTCAAACTGGAGGCCGCCAGCCAGGATCCAGTCAGCCCGACGTGAAAAGGGCCGGAGGGATTTCTCCCGCCGGCCCTATTACCGCCTGAACGGGCGGCAGATCGGTTTACCGGGCCGCTTTGGTATAGCAGCCCGGAGGTGTTGCTTATTCAGCAGGTGCGCTTTCCCCAGCCTTTTCACGCTGGCCGTCACGGAACAGCGCCTTGGCCAAAGCCACACACATCAGCCCCATGACCATGGTGAAGGGCAGCGCGCCGATGATCATCGCGCTTTTCAGCGCCTCCATCGGGTCGGCTCCGCCGTTCTGCTTGCCCGCGAACAGGAGGGTGCCGATCACGGCTGTCAGGATCAGGCCCCAAACGATTTTATGCTTGTTGCCGATGTTCTGATCGCCGCCGGACATGATGGTGTTCATCACCAGGATGCCCGAGTCCGCCGAGGTGACCAGGAAGGTCATGATCAGCACCACGCACATGATGGTGATGCCCGACAGCAGGCCGCCGTCGATCATGCTTTGCAGGGTCACGAACAGCTTGGCGGTGTTCGACGCGCCGATGATGGCGCCTTCTGCCGCGCCGTTCAGTTCCAGATCGATTGCGGTGCCGCCCAGGATTGTCATCCAGGCAAAGCAGACCATCGCCGGTGCAAACACGCAGCCGATGATGAATTCACGCACCGAACGGCCGCGGGAAATGCGTGCCAGGAACAGGCCGACGAAAGGCGAGAACGCAATCCACCAGGCCCAGTAGAAGGTGGTCCAGCCTGCCTGCCAGCCGAACTGACGCTGCGGTTCACCCGCAGCATAAGCTGCCGACAGTACATCGTCGGACAGGGCAGCGGCTTCGCCTTCCAGACCCGATTTGAAGCCGTCGAAGGAGCCCCAGGCGTTAGTCGCCCCGCCACGCAGCGCATCTGCATAAGGCGCCGCTTCAGCAGGCAGCGCTGCCGAGAAGTCGGCTGCAGCCTGCGGGGTGTAAGGACCGAAGCTCAGCGAAACGAAGTGCAGGATGTAGTCCACGAAGGCCGAAGCATAGGTGGTCATTGCGAACATGAACGAGCCGAAGACCACGAAAGTCAGCAGCAGGATGAGCGACAGAACCAGGTTCAGGTTCGACAGATACTTCACGCCGCGGCCCACGCCGGACACAGCCGAGATGATCGACAGGCCCATGATGGCAAAGAGACCTGACAGCAGGCCAACAGTGCCCGGTGCAGGCGCGTCGCCGCTCATGTCCATCATCCATTCCATGCCGGTGATGGCATAGACGCCGTCAACAAACTGCGACACGCCGAAACCGATGGTCACCGACACACCCAGGATGGTGGCAACCACGCCCAGCACGTCAACCACATGGCCCGCAATGCCGTTCATCAGCTTGCCGAACAGCGGTGTCAGCGCGGTGCGGATGGTCAGCGGCATATCACGGGTATAGGCGTAGTAGGCCAGCGACAGGCCGGTCACCACATAGATCGCCCAAGCGTGGAAGCCGTAATGCAGGAACGTGTAGCGGAAGCCGGACTGAATGGCTTCTTCGGTGTTCGGAACCACGTTTTGCGCCAGCACTTCCGGGTTGGAACCCCAAAGGCCAAGCGGCTCAGCAGTAGCAAAAACCATCAGGCCGACGCCCAGGCCGGCGCCGAACATCATCGAGAACCAGGAGAAGTCCGAGAACTCCTTGCCTTGTCCCGGCGTCCCCATGATCCGCTTACCGGTTTGCGGCAATGCGGCGACCACAAACAGGAAAAAGGCGAAGAAGCCGACGATAACGATGTAGAAGGCGTTGAAGTCTTCCAGAATGCGCCAGTTCAGGCTGCCCAGAACGCCGGTGGCGTTGGCCGGCCAGACCAAGGCCCAGAGAACCAAAGCGACCATGATCCCCTTGCTGAGCAAGGCGATCTCAAGGCTGTGCCCCTTATAGAAGCCACCGTCGGAGGTTTTAATCTCCAGATCGGTGAAAGGTTGTTTAATTGACATGCGTTTCCTCCCGTTTCGCACGTGCCGCACCGAAGTGCGGATTTTCCGGCGGTTCGCGCAACCGCCGGAGTCTGGCGTCAGCCCATCAGGGCTTTGATCCTGTTCAGCGTTGCTACGCTGACCGCGACGCCATCTGTCCGGGCCTTGATCCGCTTGCCGCGGCGCCCGTCGCCCGGCAGATGTGCGCCAGTCTGCGCACGTACTGCTTCTACGATTCCGACCATTCCGGATCGAAAACTGTCATTTGAGGTGGCAACCGGGTCGATTGCGATGAACATTTGGCCGGTTTTAGGCGGCCCGCCTGCTGTGCCGGAAAACGGCGAGGCGTTGATACCGAGGGTCGCACCGGTCAGCGCAGCGGCCATAATCTCGGTCAGCAGCGCGACACCAACCCCCTTGTAGCCGCCCGACGGCGCCATGGAGCCCTTGAGGCCCGCATCCGGATCGGTGGTCGGATTGCCATCAGCGTCCAGTGCCCAGCCCAGCGGGATCTCCTTGCC
Source organism: Leisingera sp. MMG026 (assembly GCF_021654205.1). Lineage (NCBI taxonomy): Bacteria > Pseudomonadati > Pseudomonadota > Alphaproteobacteria > Rhodobacterales > Roseobacteraceae > Leisingera > Leisingera sp. MMG026. The sequence goes on from NZ_JAKFZM010000027.1 coordinate 43,507, forward strand.
TTCGCGGGCGTGTTTCATCACTTCGCTTTTCGCGATGGTGCTGGCGCTTTGGTCAATCAGCAGTTCCGGCTCGCCGTCCTCACCCGGCACCGCAATTGAAAACGGATTGGTCCCGACAACAGGTTTCTTGCCGCCCGAAGGCGCGATGGAGGCAGGCGCATTGGTAAAGCCCAGCCCCACCAGGCCGGCACGGGCCAGACGCGCGGTGTGATAGCCCAGCACGCCGCAATTATAGCTGTTGCGGATCGCCAGAACCGCGACACCCTGCTCGCGGGCAGCCGGGATCAGCGCCTCGAAACCCATATCAATAGCAGAATGGGCAAAGCCGGTGGCGGCATCCACCGCCACCACGCCGGGACGCGGGCGCGCCAGAACCGGAACCGCCTGCCCGTCCACCTTGCCGCATTGCACATGCTCGGCATAGATCGGGATATAGGCCAGGCCGTGGCTGGCGACGCCATCCGCTTCGGTTGCAGCGGTGGCCACAGCCAGCGGCCGGGCGTTGGCCTCGGACGTGCCGGCCGCCACCAGGGCGCGGAAGGACAGATCCTCGATCTCGGCAAGGGTCAGGGTTTTGGTTTCGGTCATAGCGACGCCTCTATCAGTCGTTGTCGGAGAGCCCGGCACCTGCGCCGCGCAATCGCGAGGCTTCGGTGGCGGGCGCATAAGTGCGGTGGGCAAGAACGCCAAGGCGGTCCCAGGCCTCGGCCGGTGCGCTGCCGCGCAAAACCGGCTCCCGGCGGTCGGTCATTTCAGCCGGAGTGGTGAAAGCGACCTTATCGGCAAGCATCGCTGTGTAGGCGTCGGGAGCACCCCGCGCGCACAGCTGGCGGCCATCTGTTGCAAGGTAGACACCCGCCCATTCAACAGCGACCGGAGTCTCCAGCCGCAACGCAGCCCCTGCAGCAAAGGGAACCAGCAGCAGCGGCACGCAAACACGCTCCATTTCGATCCGGCCCGCATCCATCAGCTGCACCGCGCAGTCGCTTAAGGCGGCGCCGGCAATCAGCGGGCTCATCCGCCCCGAAGGGGCGCTCCACACCCCTGCCAGTGTCAAGGGCGCCAGATCTGCGGGCGGCAAACGGTCGTTCATCTCCAGCAGCGCAGCCAGCAGTTCCGCCCCCGGAAAGCCAAAAGAAGAGAGCCAGCGCGTGCCTTTTGCAGCCTCCTCGGCCAATCCCCAGGGGAGACCGGCGCCACGGGCAGCGCGTTTGCACATTGCTTCGATTTCATTCAGGGAATGGTTCATGCCAGTGCCCCCTCTTCCAGTCTGGGATAGACCCAGAATTCGGCGTTCTCCTGCGAAAGCTCCTGCGGATAGGGCGCATTGCCGTACATGCAGATCCGCACCCACCGGTCAGAGCGGGGATCAAACTGCGTAGCACCGAAGAAGGCGAGTTTGCAACGCAGCATGTCAATCGGCAGAACGTCGTGCGAAATCGTGTTGTCCCGGATCTCGGCATAAGGTGCGCGGCCTGCAATCTGCGCACGGCGCACTGTATGGCGGTATTCAGGATGGCGCAGCAGGAACTCGGCAACGCGGATCTCGCCCTGCCAATGCGCCAGCGCATTGAACAGCGCCGCAGCATCCCGGCCAGGCGCCAGCGGCTGCTCGTATTCCTCCACCGGCTCCTCGAACCGTTCGCCCAGGCGCGGTTCCAGCTTTTCTTCCGAAACATACCAGGCGCGGGCCCGGTTTTCCCGTTTCTGCCAGTCTGTACCGATCGCCCATTCGTAAATCCGCGTCAGAAGCCCGCGCAGTTCGTCAATGGTCATCGCTCCAGCAATCCGGAATGTCGGCGTGTTGTCTGCCGCCATGCCGTCGCTCAACTCGTCAATCAGGCTGCCATAGGGTTCCAGCATCATTGAGGCCAGCCATTCCTGGCCTTCCAGAGACAGTGTTTCTTCGGCCCAGCGGTGCATCTGATCCCATGGCTGGGGACCGCTCAGCACCTGCGGAGTGCTCAGATAGGCGTCGATCTGTTCCAGGTCGTTCCGCAGCCCGGCCAGTTTGCGCACCTGGATCTCATGCTCGGACTGCCACAGGTCAACATTCTTTTTGCTGCGCTGCAAAAGCCGCAGGAACAGGGCGATTTCGTCCTCCGATGCGCTGTCCAGACTGCGGACAATACGGATTGCATCCTCGCGGGCGGCGATCCAGTTGTTGAACAGAACCGGATGGTTCAGCAGGAACGGCGCCATGCCCAGTCCGGTTGAATTGCCGATCCCAAGCGAACGGGCCAGTTCCGGGTCCAGCTGTGCTGCTGTCCGGCCTGCCGCCTTGGCACGCAGGTCTGCCATATGCTGGACCAGATCGCGCACGAACCAGCGGGTCAGGAAAACCGACAGCATCTCGGCCTGGAACGGAACCTGGAATTCCGGGCGCTTTGCGATCATCTCGCGGTCCGCCGCACCCAGTTTGCCTGATCCGTAAACAGCCGTGGTCCGCATCAGATAGCCGACGGCGTCAAGCTGGGCGGCATCCGGCTGGCGGCCTTCGGACAAGGCGGAAACCACATGTTCCCACAGGCGCACGGACCGGTTGGCGCGCGATACCGAAATCTCGCGTTCGCTGACCCGGCCGGCTTCCTGATAAGGGACATTGTTCGAAAGGCGTTCGATGTCGTCGTCTGTCGGGACACCGTCGAACAGGGCAAAGGTGGCGTCCCAGGCCGTCGCAATCACCCGGTCCGACCGCATTTCAGGCGGCAGATCATGTGCAAAGGCGATCAGGGAATAAGTCCGCGCAGGGCCGGTTGCGGAAAAGACCGCAACGCCGACCCCGTTTTCATCAATATCAAACCTGGGGCGCGAAAAGCTCCAGTTTTCGCGGGCCATGCGCCGTGTCAGAATCCGCATAAAGCTGAGGCGGCACTGGTGCAAAGAACCGAGACGGCTAAGGCGCATGACCTGCGCCGGGTCCCGTAGTGATATTGATGTCTGCGCGGTTGTTTCCATTTAGGTTATCCTTTGGGGCCAAAGTTTTCGGCAAAGAACCGGTGCCAGTTCCCGCCCATGATGCCGCTGACCTCATCATCGTTCATGCCCGTCGCGCGAAGGCCCTCTTCGATGTTTCCAAAGTCGCGGTTGTCCTTGAACCAGCTTGGCATTTCCGGGAAGCCCGGAGCGGCGGCTGATCCTTCGCCGTAATCGATTTCCTTGCTCCAGCGGCCGACACGCATCCACTCAACCACGCTGTCGGGCTGATCCTGGCACAGGTCGGTGCCGATACCGAGGTGTTCCACCCCGTATTTGTCAGCGGTGCGCGCAACCATCTCGCAGAAGCTTTGCAGGGTGCAGGCGCCCTTGTCTTTCAGGTGATGCGGATAGACCGAAAAGCCCAGCATGCCGCCGTGGCCGGTTACGGCACGGATCACATCGTCCTTCTTGTTCCGTAGCGCCGGCGACCACTCATGCGGGTTGGCATGGGTGATGGCGATCGGGCGGGTGGACAGCTCAGCCGCCTCGATGGTGGAACGGTCTGCCGAATGGCTCATATCGACCACCAGGCCAACCCGGTTCATCTCCTTGATCACCTGTTTGCCCATGCGGGTGATGCCGGGATCCTCAGCCTCATAGCAGCCGGTCGCCAGTAGCGACTGGTTGTTATAGGTGAGCTGCATGAACCGTGCGCCCAGGGTGTGCAAAATCTCAACCAGACCAATGTCGTCTTCCATCGGCGAGGGGTTCTGGAAACCGAAGAATACCGCGGTGCGGCCGGTTTCGCGCGCCTTGTCGATGTCAGAGGCCCACTGCCCCTTCATGATCAGGTCCGGATACTGTTCGAACCAGCGGTTCCACTTCTCAAAGTTCAGAACCGTTTCGCGGAAGTTCTCGTGATAGGCAATGGTGACTTGGATCGCGTCCACGCCGCCCTCGCGCAGCTGGCGGAAGATCTTCTCCGACCAGTTGGCATATTGCAGGCAATCGATACGGTATCCGGTCATTCAAGCACCTCGAAATTCAAAAAACCATCGCCCGGCCCATTGGAGCGGGCAGTAAGCGCCCGCCCCGCAATGGGCAGAACGGACGCGTCCATAAACTGGCAGGCCGGCTGCACGGCGCTGCCAGGGGTCCAATAATCAGACCGGATTGCCGGCGCTGATGTAGGCGGTCTTGACGGTGGTATAGAACTCCGCCGCTGCCTTGCCCTGCTCGCGCGGGCCATAGGAGCTGTCGCCGCGGCCGCCGAACGGCACGTGGTAGTCAGTGCCTGCGGTCGGCAGGTTGACGGTGACAACACCGGTGCGGGCGTTGCGGCGGAAATGGGTTGCGCGGGCCAGCGACTGGGTCACGATGCCCGAGGTCAGGCCGAAGTTGGTGTCGTTCACCACGCTCAGCGCTTCGTCATAGCTGCCGACCTTGATCACGCTGGTCAGCGGCGCGAACATTTCCTCGCGGTTGATGCGCATCTGGTTGTTGGTGTTCAGGAAAACGCCGGGGGACATGTAATAGCCCTCGTGCGGCATCTCCAGACGCTGGCCGCCGCAGGCGAGTTCGGCACCTTCGGATTTGCCCAGATCGACATAGGCCAGGTTCTCGTTCAGCTGCTGCTGGCTGACAACGGGGCCAATTTGCGTCCCCTCTTCCAGGGCGTGCCCGACTTTGTAGGCGCTGGCGCCGGCAACCAGTTTTTCGACAAATTCATCGTGAACCGAAGCATGCACAACCAGACGCGACGACGCGGTGCACTTCTGACCGGTGCTGCCAAAGGCACCGCCAAGCGCGAGGGTCACAGCCAGATCAATATCTGCATCGTCCATAACCGCCAGCGCGTTTTTGGACCCCATCTCCATCTGCACTTTGGTCAGGTTCTGGATCGCGGCCGAGGCGATGCCTTTGCCAACCGGAACCGAACCAGTGAAGGAAATGGCGTTGACCTTGGGGCTTTCCACCAGGCGCTGACCGATCGAGCGGCCCGAGCCCATGACCAGCGAGAACAGACCCTTGGGGATATCCTGACGCTGGATGATTTCAGTCAGCGCAACAGCCGATGCCGGGGTGATGTTGGCGGGTTTCCAAACCACGGCGTTGCCGTAGCACAGCGCCGGCGCAATCTTCCACGACGCGGTTGCGGTCGGGAAGTTCCAGGGGCTGATGATGGCAACGGTGCCAACCGCTTCGCGGCGTACGTCGATTTCAACGCCGGGACGTACAGAATCGGCGTTTTCGCCCAGCTGACGCAGGCACTCAGCTGCGTAATAGGTGAAAAACTGACCGGCGCGGTAGACTTCGCCCTTGCCTTCAGCAAACGGCTTGCCTTCTTCGCGGGCCAGCAGCGTGCCCAGTTCTTCGGCGCGGCTCATCAGCTCGTTGCCGATGTTCATCAGCACCGCCTGCTTGCGCTCCATGCCATAGGCTTCCCACTCGGCTTGCGCGATTTGCGCCTGGTCCAGCGTCGCCTCCAGCTGATCGGCGCTGGCCTGGGCAAACATGCCGACCAGATCGCTCAGATCCGAAGGGTTGCGGTTTTCGATTTCGCTTTCGCCAGCCAGCCATTCGCCGGCAATCAGGTTCAATTTGGTCACAGAGAAGCCCCAGATGCTGATTTTAAGATTTACAGCAGGATGGACTTCGGCACCCGCATCAGTCAAACTCAATTAACTGAACGTAACTACAGAATTTCTGAAGTCATGGCTTTGAAAATCGAAATGCTGCGTGCCTTTTGCACGGTGTCACAGACCGGCAACCTGTCAGAGGCGGCCAACCGTCTGGGCCGGACCCAGTCCGCTGTCTCCATGACCCTCAAACAGTTGGAGGACCATCTGGGCAAAAAGCTGTTCGAAGGCGAGCGCAAGAACCAGCTGTCATCTTTGGGAGAGCAGGTTTTTGAATTGGCCCAGAAACAAGTGCGTCAGTTCGACCAGACGGTGCGAAGCATCGAAATGGCGGCTGAGGCCATTCACGGGCTGATCCGCATCGTCTCGGTTCCGTCGGTCGCGGCGCTGGTGTTCCCGCCGGTGCTGGAGCATATGACCGCCCGCTACCCCGGCCTTAAGGTTGAATTGCGCGATACCGACACCCAGCAGGTGCTGGATGCGCTGGCCGAGGGCAAGGCGGATATCGGCATCGCCTCTGGCTATCATCCGCTGAACGGGGTCAAGGCAGTGCCGCTGTTCGAGGACCGTTTCGGACTGGTCTGCTCTGCCGTGCACCCGCTGTTTCAGCAAGGCAGCCCACCCTCCATTGCGGATGTCACCGGCGCTGGATTTGTCCGCAATGCGCTGTGTGATCTGATCCGCAATGAGCGCTTTGTCGAGGCCAGCAGCGGCGCGGATGTGACGATCCACAACACCCATTCACTGATCACCATGGTACGCACAGGGAAATGGGTCACGGTTCTGCCGCAAACCGTCGCCCGTTTCATGCCGGAAACCACGGCTTTCCGCCCGATTGCCGACCTGCCGGACAGGCGCGAGGTCTATCTGTACCAGCGCGACCGCTCCCGCTTTGCCACGCTTACCGCGGAATGCAGTGCATTCATCCAATCCTGCGACCTGTCCTGCGATCTTCCCGGCTAGCGCAATTGCTTAGGCCGGCCCGGTTGTCCCCCGGATGATCTGCTCCAGCTCACAGCACAGCCTGAAAGGTTCCGGCGTATCCGATGTGATAAAACGGGTGAACTGCGCACCTGCGAGCGTTCCGATGGTTTCAGCCGGGATCCGGACCGTTGACAGGCCGGGTTCAATATCAGCCGAGCCCTTGAAGTCGCCGATCCCCATCACCGACAGCTCCTCTGGCACCTTCAGCCCGCATTTTTGCGCCCCGTACAGCGCGCCCTGGGCTATCACGTCATTGCCGCACAACAGCGCCGTTGGACGGGACGGGCCGGCAAGCAGCTCCAAGGCCGCCTGCTTGGCCTGCGCAACACTGTAAGGCGCCTCGGATTTTCTGTCCTGCGGCACGGTGATGCCTGCAGCTTCAAGGGTTTCCAGCACCGCCGACAGCCGGTGCCGCGCCCGGTCATTGCCGCGGGTGTCAGGAAAGATCAGGCCGATATCGCGGTGCCCAAGCTCCAGCAGATGCGCCGCTGCCATCCGGCCTGCCTGCCGGTTGTCGGCGCCGACACATGGCAGTTCCGCATCCTCGGCATAGTTCCAGATCGCCATCGCCGGGGTTTTCTGCTGCGCGATCAGCCGGGCGGTGGCCTGCGAATGCTCCAGCCCGATCAGCGCCACCCCGTCGACCCGGTGTTCCAGAAACTTGCGCACCATCGCGTACTCGCGCTCCAGATCATACCCGTGCGAGGCCAGCAGCAGGCTGAACCCCTCTTTGCCGATGGCATCCGAAAACGCCTGGATCACCTCGGCAAAAATCGCATGGTTGATTGTTGGTACAACCAGGCCAATAGTGGCTGAACGCTTACCGTGCATCGTCTGCGCCGCGCGGTTGCGGATGTAACCAAGCTTCTGCACTGCGCGGCTGATCTTTTTGCGAGTCGCCGGGCTGACCAGATCCGGGTGATTAAAGGTACGCGACACCGTGGAGGGAGACACTTTGGCAGCCTTGGCCACCGCGACGATATCAACGTTACCCTTTTGTTTTAAAGCCAAAACTTCCCCTCCCGCGAGACAGTTTATGAAAACGTTTGCAATACTATTTTCATGGCCTAACCTGAATTGTCAAGAAACGTGAAAACGGGATCAGCCGGGTTGGGAGGCCCTGAATGGACTTCATATTTTACTTCGGAGACGTCTTCTCGCCGCTGTCCTTTCTGTTGCTTCTGGGCGGCACGATTGGCGGGCTGATCCTGGGGGCAACCCCGGGGCTTTCCCCCACAATGGCAGTGGCACTGCTGATCCCCTTCACCTTCCATCTGGAGGCCGTGCAGGGTCTGATCCTGCTGGGGGCGGCCTATACCTCCACTGTTGCAGGCGGCGCCGTCAGCGCCATCCTGCTGAAGATCCCCGGCGCGCCGGCCAATATCGCCACCACCCTGGACGGCCATCAGATGGCCAAGCAGGGCCAGGGCGCCAAGGCGCTGCAACTGTCCTTCCTCGCCTCTGCCGTGGGCGGCATCTTCGGCGTGCTGCTACTGATCTTCCTGACACCGCTGCTGGCCGAATGGGCGCTGGCATTCGGCCCCTCGCATCTTTTCTGGCTGGCGATCCTGGGCGTCACGGTGATCGGCTCGCTCGATTCCGCCTCGGTTGTCAAAGGCCTTCTGTCGGGCTGCATCGGGCTGTGGCTGGCAACCATCGGCTTTGACGATATCATGGGCGCCCAGCGCTTTATCTTCCACCCGTCGCTTGGCGGCGGCATCAATATCATCGCGGCCCTCATCGGCCTGTTTGCCATCCCGCAGGTGCTGACCATGTTCGCCAAGGGCCGCCGCACATCAGGTGCCGAGGTGATCGAAGTGCAAAAACACTCGGTTCTGGACGCCACCAAGGAGCTGATCCGCCGTCCCCTGGCCTTGGGCATCGGCACCATCACCGGTTCGATCATTGGCCTGATCCCCGGTGTGGGCGGCCAGATCGCCGGACTGGTGGCCTATGACCAGACCAAGAAGTTCTCCTCTGAGAAGGAGAAATTCGGCAAGGGTCACAGCGAGGGCGTGATCGCCGCGGAAGCTGCCAATAACGCCATGGTCGGCCCGTCGCTGGTGCCGCTGCTGACCCTGTCGATCCCAGGCAGCCCCACCGCCGCGGTGCTGCTGGGCGGGCTGCTGATCCACGGGATCTTTCCGGGGTCCGATCTGTTCGACAATCACCCCGATGTGGCCTGGACCTTCATCAACTCGATGCTGGTGGGCCAGGTTCTGATGTGCCTCTTCGGCCTTTACGTGGCGGGGCTTGCTGCCCGCGTCGCCCAGGTGCCGCAATCGGTGATGGCCGCCATCGTGCTGGCGCTGTCGGTGTTCGGTGCCTATTCCGTGCAAAGCTCGATGGGCGACGTCTATGTGATGGCCTGCCTTGGCATCGGCATGTATTTCCTGGAACGCTTCGGCTTCTCCGCCGCACCGCTGGTGCTGGGTCTGATCCTGGGTCCGATCGCGGAATCCAACTTCATCCAGGGCGGTATGATCGCCGATGCCACAGTGGGCCGGGCCAGCTACTTCCTGTCCGGCGGGCTGAACCTTTTCCTGATCGCCGTGGTTGTTGCCTCCGTCGCCTACTCGGCTTGGATGGAATTGCGCAGCCGCCGCTACACCACCAAAGAGGAGGCGCAGGCATGAACCGCTCTCAGCACATTTTCGGCTCCGGTCTGGTCTTTGCTGTAGGCATCTGGGTTGCCTGGATCAGCTACACGCAAGCCCCTGCCGAAGCCTTCCTGTTCCCGCGCCTGATCGCCTCGGTGTTTGTGGTGCTGGCCGGCTGGACCTTTGGCAAAGCCGTCCTCGGCCTCAGCAAGGTCGGCTCGGGCATGTCCCGCACGATGTTCCTGAACATGGTTCCGGGGCTGGTGGTGATGCTGATCTATGTCTTCTGGGCTGCCAAGACGCTGGGGTTCTATACCGCCACCACCATCGGTTTTTTCATTCTGCTGTCGCTTTATGACCCCGCGCCGCATTCCGAAGGTAAAACCTGGGTCAAGCGCGCAGTGGTCACCGCCTGCTTTGTTGCAGTGATGTACGGGCTCTTTGCGCTGCTGCTGAGCGTCTACACACCACGTGAAATTCTGTTCTGACCGTTTTAACGCGGCCCGGAAACAATAGCGAAATCATTAGGGAGAAGAAGAAAATGAAGAAACTGATTGCAGGCGCAGCCATGGCGCTGATGGGCCTGGGCGGCGCTGCCCTGGCCGAGGATTACCCGGAACGCCCAATTATGATGATGGTCTCTTACGGCGCGGGCGGTGCCACTGATTTCCAGGCCCGGATCGTGACCATGACCGCGGGCAACGAGGATGCATTGGGGATGCCCATCGCCATCATCAACAAGCCCGGCGCCGGCGGCCGTGTCGGCTGGAACTGGTTCGCCACCCAGGCCGATCCGGATGGCTACACACTGGCGGCCTACAACGTGCCTCACTTCATCGCCCAGTCGATCAAGGGCGGCGTGCAGTATTCCTCTGACAGCTTTGAACCCATCGCCAACTGGGGCGCCGACCCGGCGGTGTTTGTTGTCGCCGCGGACAGTCCTTTCACCTCAATGGCGGATGTGGTTGCCCATGCCACGGAGAACCCGGGCAAGCTGACCTTCTCCGGCGCCGGGCTGTTTGTTGGCCACCATATTGCCGCGCTGCAGATCGAAAAGGCCGCTGGCGTCAAGATGGCCTATATCCCGACCAAGGGCGGCGGCGCCGCTGCGATGAAGGCGGTGATCGCCGGCGAGGTTATGGGCGGCATCAATAACCTGTCCGACGCCTTCCGCGCGCAGGAGGCCGGCAACGTCAGAATTCTGGGCGTGGCGGACCTCGCACGTTCGGAGTTCCTGCCCGACGTGCCCACCATGCAGGAGCAGGGACTGGACGTCGATAATTCCTCGGTCAATTTCCGCGGCGTGATGGTGCCCAAAGGCACCCCGCAAGAGGTGATCGACCAACTCGCCGCCACCGTGCCCGAGATGTTCGCAAACCCCCGCGTGGCCAAGAAGATGCAGGCCGGCGGCTCGCCCATGCACATCATGAGCCGTGACGAAGTCAAAGCAATGTGGGCCGCCCGCGAACAGACGCTCAAGGAACTTCTGGCCGGGCTCTGACCCCGCGCCCACTGGCCGAAACCCTCCGGGGCAGCGCCCCTGCCCCGGACAATCAATCGAGGAAAGACATGACCGCTCAGGACGCACTCGCCTCTGGCATCGCCGAGGTGGAACAGATCGTGGCGCGCGCGCGCACCGCCCAGCAGGCATTCGAGGCCCGCGGCAGCCAGGCGCTGTATGACAAGGCAGCCTTGGCGGCAGGCTGGGCCATCATGGAACCCGCCCGCAACCGGACCCTGGCCAAGCTTGCCGTTGACTCCACCGGCCTGGGCAACGTGCCGGACAAGATCATCAAGAACCACCGCAAGACGCTGGGACTGTTGCGCGACATTGCAGACGTTCAGACCCAGGGCATCATCAGCGACGATCCCGTGACCGGCATTACCGAGATCATGCGCCCCATCGGCGTGATCGGCGCCGTTGTCCCCTCAACCAACCCGGCGGCGACGCCTGCCAACAACATCATCAACGCGCTGAAAGGCGGCAATGCCATTGTTGTGGCCCCCTCGCCCAAGGGTGTGGCCTCCTGCGAATTGCTGCTCTCCTATATCCACGCCGAATTCGCCAAGCTCGGGCTGGACCCGGATCTGGTGCAGATGATCCCCGCGCCCGGCTCCAAGGCCAAGACCCAAGCGCTGATGGAGGCCGCCGACCGGGTGATCTGCACCGGCAGCCAGAACAACGTCCACCGCGCCCAATCCTGCGGCACCCCTGCTGTCGCCGTGGGGGCAGGCAATGTACCCGTGATCGTGGACGAGACCGCCGATCTGTCCGGCGCCGCAGCAAAGATCACAGCCTCCAAGACGTTCGACAACGCCACCTCCTGCTCCTCAGAGAACTCGGTTGTGGTGGTGGACGCTGTTTACGACCGGTTTATCGCCGCATTGGCCAAGGAAGGCGGCGCGCTGATCCCCGAGGCTGACGCAGACGGCATCATTGCCAGGCTCTGGCCGGACGGCCACTTGAACCGCGACGTCATTGCACAGGACGCGGACAAAATGCTGGCTGCGCTGGACATGGGCGGAAAAGTCCCCGCAGGCACCAAATTCCTGGCGGTGGAAACCAAGGGCATCGGCCCGGATCACCCGCTGTCCGGCGAAAAGCTGAGCCGCATCCTGGCGGTCTTCCGTGCCAAGGATTTCGCGGATGCCAAAGCCATCGCCGCCCGTATTCTGGATCATCAGGGCGGCGGCCATTCCATCGGCATCCACACTGCCAAGGACGAACGTGCCGTTGAGCTGGGCCGCGAAATGCCGGCCTGCCGGGTGATCGTCAATCAGGCCCATACGTTTGCCACCGGCGGCGCCTTCACCAATGGGATGCCGTTTTCGCTGTCGATGGGATGCGGCAGCTGGGGCGGCAATTCGATCGACACCAACCTCCATTGGCGGCATTTCGTGCAAACCACCAAGATCGTGCGCGAAACCGCACCTCGCGAACCGGCATTGGACGACATCTTTGCCAGCTATTGGGCGGAGGCGGGACAATGATGGAACCGCCCAAAGGAACCATTCGCGACTGGCTGAACAAACGCGCCGAGGACGGCGGCACCGGTTTTGTCTTCCCCGATGGCGCGCCGGATCTCAGCTGGCAAGAACTGCACAACACGGCTGAGGCCATCGCCCGTTCGCTGACCGCGATGGGCATCGCCAAGGGCGAGAGCATCGCGATCCTGCATCCAAACGGGCGCGAGGCGCTCGAATGCCTGTTCGGTGTGCTCTACGGCGGCTTCCGCGCCACTATGATCAATCTGGTCGCGGGCAACAGTGCCGTCGCCTACGCGCTGCAGCACAGCGGCGCCCGTTTTGCCTTTGTGCATGACAGCCAGACCGGGCTGTTCGCGCAGGCTGCCGACCTGTCCATCCTCTCCCCATTGGACAGGCAGGCAGTAGCTGGCGGTTCACCGGCAGAGCTGCACCCGCTCTCTGCCGGTGATCACGCTTTGCTGATGTATACCTCCGGCACCACCGGGCAGCCCAAGGGGGTGGTGCACAGCCACGCCAGCCTGCTGGCCGGCGGCTGGACCACAGCCATCGCGCATGAGCTGACACCGCAGGACCGCGGTCTGTGCGTGCTGCCGGTCTACCACATCAACGGGTTGTGCGTGACGGTGATGGGCACGCTGATTTCCGGCGGCTCGCTGGCCATGTGCGAGCGTTTCTCCGCCAGCCGCTTCTGGGCGCATGCGGGCTGGTCCAAGGCCACGTGGTTTTCGGTGGTGCCGACCATCATATCGCATCTGCTGCACTCAGAGCTTGATCCCGTTGACAGCACCAGGGCACGCCTGCGCTTTGGCCGTTCCGCGTCCTCGGCGCTGGCTCCGGACGTGCAGCGTGCGTTTGAAGACCGGTTCGGCATTCCCATCATCGAAACCATGGGCCTGACGGAAACCGCCGCGCAGATCCTGTCCAATCCGCTGCCTCCGGGCACCCGCAAGATCGGCTCCCCCGGTGTCGGCTATGGCAACGGCATCGCCATCCTGGATGCAAACCAGCAGCCGGTAACCGATGGCACCGAGGGTGAACTGGCCGTACGCGGCCCCAACGTGATGCTGGAATACCTGAACAACCCGGAGGCCACGGCGGACACCTTCACCCCGGACGGCTGGCTGCGGACCGGTGATCTGGGCCGCATCGACGGAGACGGCTATGTCTTTGTCACCGGCCGCCTGAAAGAGCTGATCATCAAAGGCGGCGAAAACATCGCCCCGCGCGAGATTGACGAGGCGCTTTATTCACACCCCGACGTGATCGAGGCCGCCGCTTTTGCCCGCCCCTGCAAAAGCTACGGTGAAACGGTCGAGGCCGCGGTTAAAATCCGCGACGGCTCCTCCCTGACACCGCTGGAGCTGATCGAAATCTGCCAGTCCGTACTGGGCCGGTTCAAATCGCCAGACGAAATCCACATCCTGCCGGACCTGCCCAAAGGGCCGTCAGGGAAGATCCAGCGCAACAAAATCCTTGGGGAGATCACCAACAGCTGAACTCCCCAGGAACCCTCGCCCGCAAAATTGTAAGAAGGTCAGCTTTTCTGCCTCAATGTTTCGCGCGCGAAACATCCGGTCAGCAGTGCTGACCGGTTCGCCGCGCGGCAGCGCGGCGCCGGGCCCAACGGGTGCGGGGTCTCCGTCAGGAGATCCGGCAACGGGCGGGAGTGCAGCATCGCAGCCGCTCACGCCAGATGAAAGGACAGGAACGGTTCTGCCCCGTCTGCGTCACGGATCCAGCGGGCCTTGATCCCGAAAATTTCCGATACCGTATCCGGGTTCAGTGCTTTCTGCGGTGTGCCCAGCGCCACCAGGCGTCCGCCCGACAGCACCGCCACCCGGTCGCACATCAGCGCCTGATTCAGATCGTGCAGTGCCACGACGGTGGTCACCTTCAAGTTCCGGATGCAATTCAGGATCGACAGCTGGTGATGAATATCCAAGTGGTTTGTCGGCTCGTCCAGCAGCAGCAGTCCGGGCCGCTGCGCAAGTGCGCGGGCGATGTGCAGCCGCTGCCGTTCGCCGCCGGACAATGTGGCCCATTCGCGGCTGGAAAACCCCTCCATTTCCACCGTCTTCAGCGCGTTTTCCACATGCAGGCTGTCTTCGCTGCTCCAGGGTCTCAACGCTGACAGCCAGGGCGTCCGCCCCAGTTCCACCACCGACCGTGCGGTAATGCGCTCGGCGGTATCAGACTGCTGCTCAACAATCGCGGTCCGCTGGGCGACCTCTCTGCGCGTCAGCTGCGCCAAGGGTTTTTCCGCCAGCAGAACCTCGCCATGCGACGGGCGTGCCAATCCCGCCAGAAGCCGCATCAGCGTGGACTTCCCGGACCCGTTCGGACCGACCAGCGCCAGGGTCTCTCCCGGCTGAACCGTCAATGAGACATCAGACAGCAGCAGCTTGCCGCGGATGGAGTAAGACAGGCTGCGGGCTTCGATCTTCATCGCGCAGCCCTATTCCCGCGTACCAGGATCACCGCAAAGGACGGCGCCCCGATCAGGGCGGTGACAACGCCAATGGGCAGCACCTGGCCCGGAATGATGATGCGCGACACTATGTCGGCGCCAATCAGGAACACCGCGCCGGTCAGCGCCGCTGTCGGCATCAGCCTGCGGTGGCCGGGGCCAACCAGGAAGCGTGCCGCATGGGGAATGACCAGGCCGACAAAGCCGATGGAGCCAACGATGGACACCATCACCGCTGTGGTCAGCGCGGTGGCAAAGATCAGGATAACTTGCACCCGCCGCACCGGAATACCCAGCGAGGCCGCTGAATCGGTGCCAAAGGTAAAGGCATCCAGCGCCCGCGCATGGAACCGGCAGACGACCCAGCCCGCCAGCGCCAGCGGCACTGCCAGCCACACATCCGGCCAGCGCACCCCGCCCATATTGCCCATCAGCCAGAACATGATGCCGCGGGCCTGATCGGCGTTGGCGGACTTTGCGATGATAAAAGCAGTCAGCGCGTTGAACAGCTGCGAGCCTGCGATGCCCGCCAGCACGATCTGCGCTGCCGCAGCGCGGCTGCCGCCTGCTCCGGCGGCCCGGGCCAGAACAGCAACAAAGCCAAAGGCCAGCAGCGCGCCGTTAAAAGCGCCAAAGGACAACGACAGCGCACCGCCGCCAAGCCCTGCAATGGTCACCGCAACCGCCCCGGTCGAGGCGCCGGCGGAAATGCCCAGGATATAGGGATCCGCCAGCGCATTGCGCAGCAGGGCCTGCAGCACCACGCCCGCCACCGCCAGCGCCGCCCCGCAGGCCCCCGCCACCAGCGCCCGCGGCAGCCGGTAACTCCAGACAATGCCTTGATCTATCGGATCAACCGGCAGCCCTGCCCCGGCCAGTTTATTGGCCAGAACAGACAGGACAAGGTCAGGCGCAAGCGCGGTTTCCCCGATCATTGCGCCTGCCAGAACCGCTGCAACCAGCACCGGCAAGGCCAGGCACGCGCCCTTGACGCCCTGCCATGTGATTGCAGCGGCTGCACTCACTGGCTGGTGCCGATCACGCTGAGTTCAGCAGCCAGATCCTCCAGCGCCGGAATGGCACGGATGGTGGCATCCATCGCCTGGGCGTCCATCACAACGATGCGGTTGTTTTTGACTGCATCCATCTGGCTCGCCACCGGATCATTGCGCAGGAAGTCCAGCTTTTTCTCGAAGTCATCCGCGGCAAAGCGGCGGCGGTCCATACGGGCAATCACAATCACCGTCGGATTGGCCTTGGCGATGGTCTCCCAGCCGACCGTCGGCCATTCCTCGTCGGTCTCAATAACATTGCGCAGCCCCAGCTGCTGCATCATGTAGCCCGGCGCGCCCTTCTCGCCTGCCACAAACGGATCGCTTTCCATTTCCGGCGAAGAGAACCAGAACACAGCGGAAGCATCTTCCAGTGCGACCTTCTGCGCCTTGGCAACAGCTGCCGCCTCGCGGGCCTTATATTCGGCGACCAGCTCGGCGCCCTTATCGGCTTCGCCAAAGATCGCCGCCAGTTCCTCGATCCCCTGGTACAAGCTGCCGGTGGTGAACATCTGCGTGCGGGTGCCGTCGCCGCCGGTCGTGTTGTCCTTGCCGACGCAATCGGCGGGCATCACATAGGTCGGGATGCCCAGATCATGAAACTGCTCGCGCTTGGCAACAACACCTTCGGGGCCGACGTGCCATTCGTACTGCGCCGCCACCAGGCCGGGGCGTTTGGCCACGACGCTTTCAAAGCTCGGATCGTTGTCGGCCAGGCGTTCCACCTTGGCATTCAGGTCTGCGTATTCGGGCAGCACGTCATTGAACCAGACCGAGGTGCCCAGCACCTTATCGCCCAGCCCCAGCGCGTAAAGCACTTCGGTCGCCGCCTGGCCAACCGTCACCGAAGACGCTGCCGGCGCCTTGAATGTGACCGACTGGCCGCAGTTTTCAATGGTCAGCGGAAAGGTTTCGCTGGCCGCCGCAGCCTGTGCGGCAGCGATGAAGGAAAGGCCGATCAGGCCGGAACGCAAAAACATGATATTCGATCTCCATGTGTCAATGACCGGAGAACGGGTGAAAGGGCATTGACCGGTAAGGCTGAGGGTCTGCCCCCCGCTTGCGGCACCGGAAAACGGCGGCGCATCTTACCGGCAACCTCCCCGGACAACCCCGCCCGGTGTCTTTCGGTTTTCACCGGCAGGTCTCCTGACTGGCGGGTCAATGACTGTGCCGTCTTCCCGGACCGTTTTGGCCCAGTGACGTCATGGCACAGCTCTCGCCGCCTACAGTTGCGGGGGCAGTTCCGTTTGGCGCCGGCAGGCACCGCGGATTCCCTCTTAGCCCTTTCGGGACCGGTAAAGCGCGGGTAGCCCATCCCTTTCGCTGCGGCAAGAAAAAGTTACTTTGCAGCAGAAATTCTGCGAACCGGGCACAGCAGGCAGCCTATGGACGACGGTTTCCCAAGCCACGGCCAGATGGAAAATTCCAGCACAAGCTGCTCCAGGGATGGGACACCCATCGGCCGCAGCCGCAAAAGCGTGGCTGCAAACTGTCCTGAACCATATCGCAGCTCCGTTACTCGACCACGATCAGATCGGTATCCATCGCCTTGAGCATGTCCTTGACGGCCTGCGGCGGCTGCGCGTCCGTATAGAAGACTTCGAATTTGGTATCCTTGCCGACCGACACCGGCGCGCGCTTGTTGAACTTGTCATGATCGGCCACAACAATCCGGACCTGCGCATTGGCCGCCGCGACACGGGCCAGATTTGCCTCTTCGAGATCATGCAGCATGAAGCCCTGTTCGGCATTGATCGCCCCGGCCGAAAAAATGGCAAACTGCACGTTCAGCCGCCGCACCAGATCCAGCGCCTCGGCCCCGAAGGCACCGCCGTCATGCGGGCGCAGCTCGCCGCCCGCCAGAAACACCCGGTTGTTATTGCGCGAGGCAAGCGCATGGGCCACCAGCACGGAATTGGTCACCACAAAGAGGTTTGACCGCTGCCGCAGCTCCTGCGCCACATAAGCGGTGGTGGAACCGACGTCCAAAAAGACCGAATCCCCGTCGCTGATGGTCTTGGCCACCTCGATGGCCAGACGCTGCTTTTCTGAGGCGTGGGTATCCATCCGGTTTTGCAGCGGCAGCTCGTTCACATCTTCAATCAGATGCACCCCGCCGTGCACCTTGCGGACCGCTTGGGCATCCTCCAGCGTGCGGATGTTTCGCCGGATGGTTTCATTCGACACGCCCAGCCTGCCGGCCAGATAGCTGACCCGGCAGGACCCCCCCGCCTGCTGCAGCGCCCGCAGGATTTCCTCTTCACGCTGGTTGGTGGTCTTGCGGCTTTTGGTCATTGGGCCTCCTGTTGCGTTGCTACGTCAGAAAGCCACAAAAAACAACACATGAGCCGTTGATGCGGCGCTGACAGCCTCAAAACGCCTAATTTTTGAGGTTAATGTGGCTTATTGTGGTTTTTTATTGACTGACAGACACAACCGCCGCACCATCATAGCAGGCGACGCCAAGAATCGCACAAAATGCCACATATCAGGGAAGTCCTTATGCTGAGAAACTTCAACGCTTTGGGAGCCGTGGCGCTGACAGCCGCCGTTTCCGCTTCATCCGCCTGGGCCGCCGAGTCCTCCGACCCCATCAAACTGACCCTGCACGACTGGTCCGGCCAGTTGATCAACACCAAGATCATGGGCAGCATCCTGCAGGAAGCAGGATATAACGTCGAATATGTCCAGGCAGACTATATCGCACAGTTTGCCGGGCTGAAGACCGGCGATTTGCATCTGGCGATGGAAATCTGGGAAACCACCGGGCGCGAGGCGCTGGACGACGCAACCGCCTCGGGCAAAGTTGTCAATGCCGGCGAAACCGGGCTGATGGCGATCGAGGAATGGTGGTACCCCGCCTATATGAAAGACCGCTGCCCCGGCCTGCCCGACTGGCAGGCGCTGAAGGACTGCGCCGAGGAATTCGCAACGGCGGAAACCTCTCCCTACGGGCGCTATGTCGGCGGCCCGGTCACCTGGGGCGGTTTTGACGAAGAACGCGTCGAGGCGCTGGAGCTGGAATTTGAAGTGGTCCACGCGGGCACCGATGCTGCGCTGTTTGCCGAACTGGAATCCGCCTATCAGCGCCAGGACCCGATTGTCCTGTGGGTATATGTGCCGCATTGGGCTCCGGCCAAATACGACGGTGAATTCGTGGAATTCCCGCCCTATTCCGCGGAATGCTACGCCGATCCTGCGGCGGGGGTGAACCCGGATCTGGCCTATGACTGCGGCAAGCCGCGCGGCCCGATCTGGAAAGCCGCCTGGGCCGGGCTGCCGGAAAAATGGCCGGGCGCCTATGAGATCGTGCAGTCCTACCAGATTACCAACGAAGAGATGAGCGCCATGGTCGGCAAGGCAGACCTGGACGGCGTTGATATCGATACAGTGGTGTCGGATTGGATGGCCGCAAACAAGGACCGCTGGTCCGGCTGGGTCGGCAACTGATCTCACTCCCCGGGGCTGCTGCACGCTTTCAGGCGGCCCCGGCCTTTTCCCCTGCCCCGTCAATCAGCCCGGCCGCATTCCGCGGACCGGTTCAGGAACCGCATTGATGCCCCCCAAGACCAAACTTTCCTGCCGAAATATCTGGAAGCTTTACGGCGCCAATGCCGAGGCGTTTTTGAACGGCAACCCGTCCCCCAGCGGCGCTGAGATCCGCAAGGCGGGTATTATCGGCGCTGTGCGCGATGCCCGCATCGACATTGCCGAAGGCGAGATATTTATCATCATGGGGCTGTCCGGGTCCGGCAAATCCACTCTGGTGCGCTGCCTGTCGCGGCTGATCGAGCCGACCGGCGGCCAGGTGCTGTTTGACGGCGTGGATCTGCTGACCGCCAGCGCGCGCGAATTGATCGAAATCCGCCGCCATAAGATGGGCATGGTGTTCCAGCACTTTGCCCTGCTGCCGCATCTGACCGTATTGCAGAATGCGATGTTCCCGCTGACGGTTCAGGCCGTCCCCAAAGCCGAAGCGGAGGCCAAGGCCCGCGAGGTGGTGGAGCTGGTCGGTCTCAAGGGCCGCGAGGATTACTACCCGCGCGAGCTGTCCGGCGGCCAGCAGCAGCGCGTCGGCATTGCCCGCTCGCTGGTGACAGAGCCTGATCTGTGGTTCCTCGACGAACCGTTCTCAGCGCTGGATCCGCTGATCCGCCGCGAGATGCAGGACGAATTCCTGCGCCTTCAAGCCCGCTTGCACAAGACCATCGTCTTTATCACCCACGACTTTGAGGAAGCGGTGCGTCTGGCCGACCGGATCGCCATCATGAAGGACGGCGAAATCATCCAGATTGCCACGCCCGAGGAACTGGTGCTGAACCCGGCCACAGATTATGTCGCTGAATTCACCCGCCATATCCCGCGCTCCAAGGTGCTGACAGTGGGCGGCATCATGACCCCCGGCACCGGCGGCGAAGGCACCCCGGTACTGCAATCTGCGCGGGTGTCGGAGGTGGCCGAGCAGATTATCGCAGCGGACGCGCCGCGCCCCGTAAGTGACAGCAGCGGCCGGATCGTCGGCAGTATCGGCCGCCAGGCCGTTGCCCGGGTGCTGTTTGGAACAGGGGACGCAGCATGAAGCCGCGCCTGCCGGCACAAGCCGCCGCCGCCTGGGGGCTGGTCCTGGCCACGATCCTGCTGGGCTGGTTCGGCCGCGACCTGGCCAAGGCGCTGGATGCGCGCTGGCTGGTCAAATGGCCCTCAGGATGGGTGATCCCGTTCAAAACCCATATCTCCGCAGGCATGACCTGGCTGGTCGAAGACGCGGCCATCGGCCCGGTGTCCTTCACCGATGCCACCCGCGCCCTCGCCTGGCTGATCGAACAACCCTATGAGCTGATGCTGAGCCTGCTTGCGCATGGCTTTCTATTGGGTTCCGGCCCGGATCAGCAGATCCTGCTGCCTGCCATCAGCTGGATTGCCGTCACCGCCGCAGCGGTCGCGCTGGGGCATTACTGCCGCAACTGGGGGCTGGCGGCGCTGGTCGGGGCCTGTTTTGCCTACCTTGCCGTATTCGGGCAGTGGGACAGTGCCATGGTGACGCTGGCCTCGGTGGTCATCGCGGTTCCGATCGGTGCGGCCGGCGGGCTGCTGGCGGGCATTTGGGCTTACCGTCATCCGCTGGGCGAACGCATCCTCTCCCCTGTGCTGGACTTGATGCAGACCATTCCGATCTTCGCCTATCTGGTGCCGATCCTGTTCATGTTCGGCTTTGGCCCGGTTTCGGCGCTGGTTGCCACCATCATCTATGCCACCCCGCCGATGATCCGCATCACCATCATGGCGCTGAAGGCGGTGGACCCGGAGATCCTCGACTTCGGCCGCATGGCGGGCACCACCCAGCGCCAACTGATGTGGCGGGTGCTGGTGCCCTCGGCCAGCCAAAGCCTGATGGTGGGCGTCAATCAGGTCATCATGCTGTCGCTGAACATGGTGATCATCGCCTCGATGATCGGCGCGGGCGGGCTTGGTTTTGACGTGCTGGCCGCGCTGCGCCGGCTCGACATCGGCGCCGGGTTCGAGGCAGGAATTGCCATCGTGGTGCTGGCCATCGCCGTGGACCGGCTGAGCCAGGCACTGGCAGAGCGCATGGGCCAGGTTCACCACACGCCGCCCGGATCCTTTGCCACCCGGCACAAACGCACGGTGCTGGTGCTGTCCCTGCTGGCCGTCACCTGGGTTCTTGGCCGCTTCTCGCCGTTGCTGCTGGACTATCCGGCCGGCCAGACCATCACCACCGGCGACTTCTGGAACGATGCCGTCAAATACCTGAATGTGAATTACTTCGACGCGTTTGAGGCCGTGAAGGTTTTCTTCCTCCACTGGTTCATGCTGCCGATCAAGAAAACCCTGCTGGGCCTTCCCTGGCCCTGGGCCATCGCCATGCTGACGCTGCTCGGCTGGCGTGCGGGCGGCGTCGGGCTGGCACTGCTGTGCGGCGGGCTATCGCTGCTGATTGTGGTCAGCGGCCTGTGGGCCAAGGCGATGGTCACAGTCTATCTCTGCGGTGCCTCGGTTATCCTGGCAACACTGATCGGTGTGCCGCTGGGAGTGCTGGCGGCGCTCAACCGGCGCGCAGGAATCGCCATCAACCTGCTGATCGACACGCTGCAGACTCTGCCCAGCTTTGTTTACCTGATCCCGGTGGTGATGCTGTTCCGGGTCGGCGACTTTACCGCCCTGATTGCCATTGTGCTGTATGCGCTGGCACCGGCAGTCCGCTATGCGGCTCATGGCGTGCGCAGCGTCAGCGGCGAGCTGATCGAGGCAGGGCAGGTCTCGGGCTGCACCAAATGGCAGCTTCTGCGCCTGGTGCGCCTGCCTTTGGCGCTGCCGGAGATCCTGCTGGGCATCAATCAGACCATTATGCTGGCGCTGTCGATGCTAGTGATCACCGCGCTGGTGGGCACCCGCGACCTGGGCCAGGAGGTGTATATTGCGCTGACCAAGGCCGACACCGGCCGCGGCCTGGTGGCAGGTCTTGCCATCGCCTTTATCGCCATCATCGCCGACCGGCTGGTCAATGCCGGTGCCCGCGGCGCCCGCATCCGCTTTGGACTGGAGAGCTGAGCATGAGCCAATCCGATCTGCTGAACCGCATCCGTGCCCTGCCGATCTGGCAGGGCGGGATAGACATCAAACCGCTTGACGGCGGTATCACCAATGTGAATTGCCTGGTCCAGGACAGTGCTGGCAAATACGTGGTGCGCGCGGGTGATGACATTCCCCTGCACCAGGTGATGCGCTTTAATGAACTGGCGGCCAGCCGTGCAGCCCATGCCGCCGGCCTGTCGCCTGCGGTTGTTCACACCCAAGACGGCCTGACAGTGCTGGAGTTCATCGAAAGCCGCACCCTGACCGAAGCGGACGTGCGCGACCCCGCGATGCTGCCGCGGGTGCTGGAGCTGGTGAAATCCTGCCACCGCGATGTGCCCCGGCACCTGCGCGGCCCCGCATTGGTGTTCTGGGTTTTCCATGTGATCCGCGACTATGCGGCGACCTTGCAGGAGCAGAACAGCCCGCATACACCGCTGACCAATGAGCTGGCCGGCATCGGCAACAGTCTGGAACAGGCCGCCGGCCCCTTTGACATTGTCTTTGGCCATAACGACCTGCTGTGCGGCAATTTCCTGGATGACGGAGAGCGGCTCTGGCTGATCGACTACGACTATGCCGGCTTCAACTCGCCGCTGTTCGATCTGGGCGGGCTGGCCTCCAACAACGGATTGACGCAGCAGCAGGAGCAATGGCTGCTCGAAACCTATTTCGAAGCACCGGTGAAGGATGAGCTGCTGCACCGCTATGGCGCGATGAAATGCGCCTCGCTGCTGCGCGAAACCATGTGGAGCATGGTCTCGGAAATCACTTCCGACATCGACTTTGACTATGCGGCTTACACCGCCGGGAACCTCACGCGCCTGCGCGCCGCACTTGACGACTTTCAAAACACCTGAGGACTGACATGACCGAACTCCCCTCAACTGCCAAGGCAGTCATCATCGGCGGCGGCATCATCGGCTGCTCGACAGCCTATCACCTGGCCAAACTGGGCTGGACGGATACCGTTCTGCTGGAGCGGAAAAAGCTGACCTCGGGCACCACCTTCCACGCCGCCGGGCTGGTCGGGCAGCTTCGATCAAACGCCAATATCACCCAGCTGCTGGGCTATTCGGTCGATTTGTATAACAAGATCGAGCAGGAAACCGGCCTGGGCACCGGCTGGAAGATGAACGGCGGGTTGCGTCTGGCCTGCAACGAAGAACGCTGGACCGAAGTCAAACGCCAGGCCACCACCGCGCATTCCTTTGGTCTGGAGATGGAGCTGCTGACCCCCAAGGAGGCGCTGGATCTGTGGCCGCTGATGGATATCTCCGACGTGATCGGTGCCGCCTTTATGCCTACCGACGGCCAGGCCAACCCGTCCGACATCACCCAGGCGCTGGCCAAGGGCGCGCGGATGGCCGGGGCGAAGATATTTGAGGACACCAAGGTCACCGATATCGAGATCAAGGACGGAAAGATCCGTGCCGTGATCACCGAACATGGCCGGATTGAGTGTGAAAAGGTGATCTGCTGCGCCGGCCAGTGGACCCGCAACTTTGCCAAACGGTTTGGTGTCAACGTGCCGCTGGTGCCGATGGAGCACCAGTATATGGTGACAGAGCCGTTCGAGGGTGTGCCATCCAACCTGCCCACCCTGCGCGACCCCGACCGGCTGACCTATTACAAGGAAGAAGTCGGCGGGCTGGTGATGGGCGGCTATGAGCCGAACCCGATCCCCTGGGCCCAGGAGGGCATCCCCCAGGGCTTCCACTACACGCTGCTGGACAGCAATTTCGACCATTTTGAACAGCTGATGGAACAGGCGCTTGGCCGGGTCCCGGCGCTGGAGCATGCCGGTATCAAGACCCTGACCAACGGACCCGAAAGTTTTACCCCGGACGGCAACTTCATCATCGGCGAGGCGCCGGAGCTGCAGAACTTCTTTGTCGGCGCGGGTTTCAATGCATTTGGCATCGCCGCAGGCGGCGGCGCCGGCATGGCGCTGGCTGAATGGGTGAAAAACGGCGCCCCGCCGTTTGACCTGTGGTCCGCCGATATCCGCCGCTTTGGCCGCCCGCATTTCGACACCGACTGGGTCCGCACCCGCACTGTCGAGGCCTATGGCAAGCATTACACCATGGCCTGGCCGCATGAGGAACACGACTCCGGGCGCCCCTGCCGCAAGTCACCGCTTTATGACACGCTCAAACGCCAGGGTGCCTGCTTCGGCGAAAAACTCGGCTGGGAACGCCCCAACTGGTTTGCCGATACCGCCAGGGGTGAAACGCCCCAGGATGTCTACAGCTTTGGCCGTCAGAACTGGTTCGAGGCGGCGGGGCGCGAGCACAAGGCCGCCCGCGAAGCCGCGGTGCTGTTCGACCAGACATCATTCGCCAAATTCGCGTTGAAAGGCCCGGATGCGCTTGCCGCGATGAACTGGATCTGCGCCAATGACGTGAACAAGCCGGTGGGATCGCTGATCTACACCCAGTTGCTGAATGACAAAGGCGGCATCGAATGCGATCTGACCGTGGGCCGCGTGACGCATGACGAATTCTACATTGTCACCGGCACCGGCTATGCCACCCATGATTTCGACTGGATCCGCCGTAACATCCCCGATGGCCTGAACTGCCAGCTGTTCGACATCACCTCCTCCAATGCGGTGCTGTCGCTGATGGGGCCGAAGGCGCGCGATATCCTGTCCGCCGTCACCCGCGACGATGTTTCGAACGAGGGCTTCAAGTTCGGCACTATCCGAACCATCGGCATTGCGGGCTGCCCGGTTCAGGCGCTGCGCGTCACTTACGTGGGCGAATTGGGCTGGGAGCTGCACCTGCCGGTGGAATACGCCCAGACCGTCTATACCGCGCTGATGCGGGCCGGGCATCCGCACGGGCTTATCAACGCAGGCTACCGCGCCATTGAATCCTTGCGCCTGGAAAAAGGCTACCGCGCATGGGGGGCCGACATCGGGCCGGACCACACCCCGTTCGAGGCCGGGCTTGGCTGGGCGGTAAAGCTGAAGCAGGACATGCCCTTCAAGGGCCGCGCCGCCGCCCAAGCGCAGAAAGCCAAGGGTGTGAAAAAGATGCTCGCCTGCTTCACCACCGATCCCGGTGTGGTGCTCCTTGGCCGCGAAACCATCTATCGCAATGGCCAGCGCGCCGGCTGGCTCAGCTCGGGCGGCTATGGCTACACTGTGGGGCAATCCATTGGCTACGGCTATATCCGCAACTCAGATGGCGTTGATGCAGAATATGTGCTGAGCGGCGACTACGAGCTGGAAGTCGCCGCTGGGAGGGTGCCCTGCAAGGTTCAGCTCAGCCCGCTGTATGATCCCGGAATGAACAAGGTAAAGGCCTGATGCGGCAAGTTCGGGAGAGGCAATACCTCTGGTTTACGGCCTCTCTCGTGTGCACTTGGGACTGGCCGGATGCCTCAGGGCACTGGCACATCCCGGCTGGCAAGGTCAGACCGCGTGCCAGAGCTGGAACAGCAGCCCCGCGGAAAAGGCTCCGCTGAGCGATAGGCCAAGGTACAGCGCAAAAACCTGCGGACGTGCCAGCGCCCATACCGCCATCGCTGCGGGGATCGAGGTCACGCCGCCGGCCACCAGAAAGGCAAGGCCTGCCCCCGGCGCCATGCCCTGTTCAATCAGCCCGCCGACCAGCGGCAGCGCCGCATAACCGTTCAGATAGGCAGGGACACCAACCAGCGTTGCTGTAATGATCGGCAGCAGCCCTTCGCCGCCCAGGGCGGAGGTCACTGTTTCCGCCGGGATCCAGGCCAGCATCAGGCTTTCCAGAATAAAGGCCAGCAGCAACCATTTGGCCAGGAACAACGTCGTGGACCATGCAGTTGCGGTAAATTTTGCCCGGCGCTCTGGCTCGGTCCAGAATGTCCAGACCACCGGCTTGGGCGCGCGCAGTTTTGCTCCGCCGCAGCCGCCGTTTCCGACACCGTCACGCAACGCATCCTTCAAGGCGCCGCTCTGGTTCAGCAAATGGACAACCAGGCCGCCAAAAAGGCCAAGCCCCACTGCGGCTGCGGTTTTGGCCATCGCGAATTCAACACCCAAAACTCCGGCGGTCAGAAAGAACATCGAGGGATCCATGATCGGCGACGCCAGCCAGAACGCCATGACGGCGGACAACGGCACCCCCATCGACAACAGCGCGGCGATGAGCGGGATCACCCCGCAAGAGCAGAACGGTGACAACCCGCCCGCCAGTGCGCCGAGCGCAATCATCAGAAGCGGTTTGCCGGTAAAAGCCTTGGCCACCAGATTGTCTGCACCGGTGGCGCCTGCCCAGGCCGCGATGGCAATGGAAAACAACAGATAGGGTGCCGTATGCGCCAGCGCCGCCCCGGCAAAAACAGCACTGCCGACGGATTGCGCCGGATCAAAAATGGCCAGCAGCAGCAGAATTGCGGCAGAGGCGAACCAGACCCGCTGCTCTAGGAAGAACCGCCAGAGGGATACACCTGGTCTTGGAGGAACGTTTGTTGCGTTTGTCATTTCTAAATCACCGGATTTATAGTTTTTTAAAGCCGAAAAAGAAAGCTTATCACTTCATGCGCTCTCCTTCTTGGAGGCCAGGGCCACACCTGTACAGCATTCGGATGTCAGGAAATTCACCACGCCAAGCATGACGGGGTAATCTACCCGGTTGAAAACCTCACGCCCGCGCTTATCCTGCACAACCAGCCTGGCATCCACCAATGCCGACAGATGATGCGCCAGCGTGGAGGGCGCCAAACCCAGATGTTCGGCAATTTCGCCAACCCGCAGCCCACCCTCGCCTGCTTTGACCAGCAGGCGGAAGATGGCCAGACGGGCATCGTGGCCAAGGGCAGCAAGAGCGCGGGCGTTGTGGCTTGATATTGTCATGATGCCAAAATAACCACAAAACCGGTTATGTCAAGATGCGGGCCGATCGAAGCACCAAGTGTATCTTGCACGCGCCCCCCGCACCAAGTGTGAACAGCCCCCCTGCCCGCCGTTACCGGCCGCTATCCAACAGCATCAGGCCATGTGCAAAGCCACGGCCTGACGGCTGGTTTACGCGGCCTAGCTGTTGGGCCGCACCCGCGCGGCGGTTTTGTTGGCAAAGGCCTCCAGCCGTTCGCGCGCTGCGGGCTGCGTGTTCACAACGCCGGCCACGACAGCCTCGGCATAGGCCGCATCCATGCCCGACATGTTGTTCAAATGGCTGATCGCCGAACAGATGGCATAGTTGGTCAGCGGCAGGTTTTGCGCGACCTTATCGGCAAGCTCGACCGCCTTGTCGAAGCTGGACCCTTCGGTGATGTATTGCGCCAGTCCCAGATCGACCGCTTCCTGCCCCTGATACACCCGGCCCGTCAGGATCATGTCGATCATCCGGTATTTGCCGATCATGTCGGACACCCGGATGGTGGCGCCGCCGCCGGTAAAAATGCCGCGCTGGCCTTCAGGAAGCGCAAAATAAGTGGTCTGATCCATCACCCGGACATGGGCCGCGCTGGCCAGTTCCAGCCCGCCGCCGACAACCGCCCCCTGAAGGGCGGCAATGATCGGCACCCCGCCGTATTCCATCTTGTTGAAGGCCTCGTGCCAGCGCAGGCAGACATGCATGAAGTCATCCGGGCTGCGGTCTTCCTTCCAGTGTTCCACCAGATCCAGACCGGCGCAAAAATGGTCGCCCGCGCCTGCCAGCACCACTGCCTTTACGCCATTGCGATGCGCACCGCTGAAAAAGCAAATGAGTTCCTCAATCGTGGCAGCATCCAGCGCATTTCGCTTGGACGGCCGGTTGAGCGAGACAATAATGACACCATTGTCCCGCTGCTCAATAGCGAGCTTTTCATAGGTTTGCGAACTGGCTGCTTGCGACATTGTTCTGACCTTTTCGTTACTGTCCGGCCCCTGTCCAGGCCGGGAATTTTCATTGTTCAGATTTCGAAACCGGCATCGAACAGGCTATTGCTGCCGTCGATGATCCGGGCGCTTTCGGTTCCGCATTCCACAAGAATATGCTGTGCATAAAACACTGCGGTGGCAATTTTCTGCGTCATGAACGCTGTGCCTTCGCCCTGTTCCAGCTTGGCTTCAGCAGCCAGGACCGACCTGCCCAGCTGCCAGCCCGAGGCAAGATTGCCTGCCAGCATCAGAAAAGGAACACCGCCGGCGTAAGCCGCATTGGGGTCGTTGGGCGCGGTCTCCAGAAGCCAGGCAAGGCTGGCCTCAAACGCGCCGCGCGCCTGCCCCAACCGGTCTGCAACCAGCTGCGCCTTGGCGCTGCCCTTGCGCAAGTCTGCCTCAACCGACAGGATCATGCCGCCAAAGCGGCGGGCGGTCTTACCGCCGTCCCGCAGCACTTTGCGGCCCAGCAGATCATTGGCCTGGATCGCCGTCGTGCCCTCGTAGATCGGCAGAATCCTGGCATCCCGGTAAAATTGCGCAACCCCGGTTTCTTCGATGAACCCCATGCCGCCATGAACCTGCAGACCCATTGAGGTGACCTCCACGGACCGTTCCGTGCAGTACCCCTTGACCAGCGGCACCAGAAATTCGGCCATCTCCGACGCCTCGCCAGCCTGTTCGGCCTCGGCGTGCTGCGCCAGGTCCAGCCATCCTGCAGTGGCCATCGCCAAAGCCCGCCCGCCTTCGGTCAAGGCCCGCATCCGCAGCAGCAACCGTCGCACATCCGGATGCTGAAGGATCGGCACAGCCTCCTTGGAGCTGCCGTCAACCGGGCGGCTCTGCACCCGCTCCTGCGCATAGCGCAAGGCGTGCTGATACGCCCGTTCGGACACGGCAACCCCCTGCACGCCCACAGAAAACCGGGCGGCCCGCATCATCACGAACATATATTCAAGGCCCCGGTTCTCCTCTCCCACCAGGAAACCGGTGGCGCCTTCAAATTGCAGAACCGCGGTCGGGCTCGCCCTGACGCCCAATTTATGCTCAATACCGACACATTGGACGGTATTGCGCCGGCCAAGCGATCCGTCTTCTTGGACCAGGAATTTCGGCACAATGAACAGGCTCAGCCCCTTTGGGCCGGCCGGGGCATCAGGAGTTCTCGCCAAAACTAGATGAACGATGTTTTCGGTCAGGCTGTGCGCGCCATAGGTGATGAAAATCTTTGTTCCGCTGATCGAATACGCACCATCCGCACCGGGTTCCGCCTTGCACCGTACGCGCCCCAGATCACTGCCCGCCTGGGGTTCTGTCAGGTTCATGGTGCCGGACCACCGGCCGGAAATCATCGGCTCGAGGTATCGCTTTTTCTGCGCGCCGGAGCCGGTAAGCAACAGCGCCTCAACCGCCCCGTCGGTCAAAAGCGGGCAAAGCCCGAAACTCATATCCGCTGCGTTCAATATCTCCGTCGCGGCGGCCCCTGCGGCCCGCGGCAGCCCCATCCCGCCAAACTCCTCCGGGTGCGGCAGGCTTTGCCAGCCCATTCCGGCGTATTGCGCATATGCCTGCGGGTATGGCTCGGGCATCACGACATTTTCACCGTCGAACCGCGCACCGGTGTCGTCCCCGGTGCCCGAAAGCGGAGCAATTACGTCCGAGCAAAAGCGCCCGAACCCTTCCAGCGCAGCCTGGATATCCCCGGTTTCGATCCCGGAATAAGCCGCCAGAGATGCAACCTCGGGCCAGTCAGACAAATGCTCGATATTGAACATGATATCGCGAACCGGCGCCTGATAGGTCATTTTGCTGCTCCGAATTTGGGTTCCTTCACGCCAACTACGTGTTGTTTGACAACGGTTCCACGTCCATATGGGACAAAATCCTATCCAAAAGTGACATCTGGCACTGGCAAACAATGAAATGACCGGTTCGGACGCCATTAGGGTTAAAACCCATTGGTTATCACGCTTGATCGTATTCCGGAGGCGATTTTATCCGGCTGATGCTCTGTCCGGATCCGGATCAGCTCCACACCGTTGCGCAAAACTTCCAGGGCTCGCCGATCGTCGAGATTGAGGTGGTAGAGTTTGCCGATGGGTCCAGCACGTTCACAACCGGCTTGAACGCCGCCTGCGCGGCTGCATTGTTATAGTCGTAGGACAGCTTCATCAGACCTGCTCCCTTTTGAAGACCTGGGATTTCGGGGAAATGCGCTCGTGGCTGACGAGCTGGAGATGGCGGGACCGGATCAGCCGGATCAGCGCCCGGAAGCCCAGGGCGCCGCAGCCGGTGCGGTCCTTGAGAGCCTCCAGCGTCTCGATACCCTGCATGTCCTGAACAGCTTTTCGCGCCGCTTCATCGGCCTCCGGATCCTCCTTGCGAACGGAATGAAGCGGTCCGGTATTGAACAGCACGACGGGGTCCAGGTGCTCGTCCGTCCGCAGGCGGGCATCGGCAACGAAGCCTGCTTTCCGCGCTGGATCCGAGATTCGGCACATCTCCTTGAAGAACGCGTCGCTCACGCCGTACGTAGGCCGCACGGAATAGGCGATAATGGCTCCATCGGAC
>NZ_JAKFZM010000028.1:0-73500 GCF_021654205.1 Leisingera sp. MMG026
CCGGGGTCACGGGTCGCTTCAGTCATAGTGGCTCCGTTGGAGTAAGGATCAGAACTGAGGGATTTCCTATCGGAAACTTCCTTGCGCAGGAAGCCTGTAAAGCGACATTTCCCTGCGACAGAACGGCAACTATGGTCTTTGCCGGAAAGCTGTGATTGTTTCGGAACCAGATGCCTAACACCGGAAACAGATTTCATGAGTTTGAGAATCGCCTTTCTGGCCAGTGAGGCCGAAATTGCGCAACAGGCCCTGGGCACTCTGCGTAACAGATACGGGCATGTGCCGCCCGCCGAAGCCAGTATTGTTGTGGCCCTGGGCGGCGACGGTTTCATGTTGCGCACATTGCTTGCGATGGTGGATCATCCGGCGCCGGTTTACGGGATGAACCGCGGCACCGTTGGCTTTCTGATGAATGAGTACCGTGAAGACGGGCTGATCGAGCGGCTTGAAGAAGCCGTGCAGGAAATCATCAATCCGCTGTCGATGACCGCAATGGACCGCCGCGGCGCGGTGCATAAGGCGCTGGCCATCAACGAAGTGTCTCTGCTGCGGGCGGGGCCGCAGGCGGCACGGCTCAGAGTATCCGTGGACGGGCGCGTGCGGATGGACGAACTGGTCTGCGATGGCGCCTTGGTCTCCACCCCTGCGGGCTCCACGGCCTATAATTATTCTGCCCATGGCCCGATCCTGCCGATCGGGGCGGATGTGCTGGCGCTGACGGCGATTGCCGCTTTCCGGCCGCGGCGCTGGCGCGGAGCGCTTTTGCCCAGCAACGCAATGGTGCGCTTTGATGTGCTGGAGGCCGGTAAACGCCCAGTGATGGCTGACGCGGATTCGAATTCGGTGGCCGATATTGATTGGGTTGAGATCCGCACTGATCCGCAAATACGCCATAAAATCCTGTTCGATCCGGGTCATGGCCTGGAAGAAAGGCTTATATCCGAGCAGTTTACGTAACCGTTTAACGAAGAGTTCACGGATTTGTGAACATCCCGGTAACGATTATATGCGATGGTTTACCCACAGGCGGACGTGGGTGGTAATTGCCCAAGGGCAGAATGCCATAGAGCCGTACCGGCGTGTTTTTTACGTTCCTGTTTATTTAGTTACCTGCCGGTCATGCCTACGAAACCTGCGCCAGAACGCCAGGTTCGCTGAATGCGGCGAGGCGACCGCTGTTTGTAGTGAGTGATCTCGGTATGGAAGTTCCCCGGGGGCGGTTCAACCCGTTCCCCGGGACCATTCGCAAAAAGGGCGTGAACAGGCAATACGGGCGTGAACAGGCTGTGCGAGAATAGGCTGTACGCGAAGATGCATACTCCCGCCATTGCGCCCATCCGGACTGTTTCGGGGCGATCTCCAATTTGAACCTTCGGGACCCGCTGATGCTGCCGTTTGCCGGCTGACTGTGAAATCAGGCGCTTCCGCCCGCCTGTATCTGGTCCCACAGCGGCAGGCACATGCAGCCTGCGCGGGCTTCAATCGCGGCGCAGGCGTCCACTGCCAGATCCTCGCGCCAGCGGCGGGCGGCGATCTGCACATTGATCGGCTGCGGCCCCTTGGGCAGCTGCGCCAGCCGGGCGGGGACTGAGGCGGCAGGCAGGCCGAGGAAGTTCATCGCATAGGAATAAACTGCGCAGCCAAGCACCTCATGCACGCCTTCGGCGCCTTCGGTGTCGCGGTCCGGCTTGAAAAAGGGCTGCGGCAGGAACGGCGACAAGACCAGCGGGTATTCTTCCATGAACAGGGACCATTGCCGCGCGTAATGGGTGCGCGCGGCCATCATTCGCAGCAGCTCGTCGCCGGCAAAGGGCGGGAACTCCTGGAAATAGACGGCAAAGATGTCGCGCACGGTCTGGGAGCCTGCCGCGTCCACGTCATCCTTCATTAGCGCATGGACCTCGCCCATCAGTGCGCGGTAACC
Organism: Leisingera sp. MMG026; assembly: GCF_021654205.1. Classification (NCBI taxonomy): domain Bacteria; kingdom Pseudomonadati; phylum Pseudomonadota; class Alphaproteobacteria; order Rhodobacterales; family Roseobacteraceae; genus Leisingera; species Leisingera sp. MMG026. The sequence goes on from NZ_JAKFZM010000028.1 coordinate 1,925, forward strand.
GTTGCGCCCGGCCTCGAACACATTGGGCGGTTCCGCTTCCTCCACCAAATAGCCTGCGTCGGTCAGCGCCGAGCGGGCAAAATCCAGCGCGGCCTCGACTTCGGGGTGCAGATCATAGCCATGGGTGTTCTTGGTGAATGCGACCTTGACCGGGCCGCTCACCGCTTTGCCAAACCACGGTACCGGCACATGGAAGGGGTCGCGCGGGTCTGCGGCAATCAAGGAGGGCATTGACAGATGCAGGTCTTCTGCCGAGCGCGCAATCAGCCCTTGCACTGACATCAGCTGCGCCAGCAGCCCGCGTTCGGCGGATTGGCTGGGGTTCCAGGCCGGCACCCGGCCCAGGCCAGGCTTCACTGTTACCGCGCCATTGGCGGCCGCTGGAAAGCGCAAGGATCCGCCTATGTCATTGCCATGCGCCAGTGCGCCGATCCCGGCCATCACCGCAGCCCCTGCGCCGCCGGAGGAGCCGCCCGGCGAGATATGCCGCCCCCAAGGGTTATAGGTGCGGCCATGCAGCGGATTGTCGGTATCGGCCCGGAAGGAAAACTCCGGCGTATTTGTCCGCCCGATCACCACCGCCCCGGCCTTTTGCAGGTTTTCCACCACCGGGGCGTCTGCAGGCGCTATCAAATCCTTCAGCGCCGGGACGCCGTTGGAGGTGGCATGGCCCTTTTGATCCACGTTGATCTTGATGGTGACCGGCACGCCATGCAGCGGGCCGGGAACAGCACCGCCTGCGCGTTCCGTGTCGAGCGCGCGGGCGCGCTCCAGTGCCTCGGCGCTCAGGTCTTCAACCACGGCATTCAGCGCCGGGTTCACCGCGTTCATTCGGTCAATGGAGGCTTGCACGGCATCTTCGGCGCTCAGATCTCCGGTGCGGGTCCGTTTTGTCAGTTCCGTTGCACTCAGGCGCCATAGATCCGGTTTTGTCATGCTCAAGCCTCCCTGGCCGCAGCCTAGGAGGGCAGGGCTGAGTTGCAAGGGAAACCGGACGGAAAAGGGCCGGAATTCTGCAAGAACTCCACCGAGGTTCAGGACCTGTCAGGTTTGTCTGTGAGCGTGACAGATCGCATATGAGCACGCGATGGCACGTCTGGAAATTGTTTCCCCAAGCCCATGGCGGGCGGCGCGACAGGATAAGCGCAGTTGAAAGCGGCAAAGCCTGATTAAAACCATGCTGGGCGGAATGCAGGATCAGCGGCGCACGGCAAGCCGCCGCGGCAGATGCCAGAAGGCCGTTTCTGTGTCATGGGTCTTGCCGCAGGGGGTGATTCCCTGATTGCAGCCGCCATATCCGGGGGGGGATTTGCAGATTTGCAATTCTGGCGGGGCTTTCCTGAATATTCTCCGGCAAAGACCTGTTTGCAAAGTGGTTTGGATGCAAACCGCAAACCATGTGTAAATTTTGTGAATTCAGGCTGTCTGCCTGTTCGGAACCTGTAAATTTATTGACCAACCTTGCGTGCAGGGGCAGCAAAACTTGCCCGTTTGCCGCTTTCTCGCCTAGGCAAAGAGCAGGAGGAGACGATCACTATGGGATATCAGGATATTTATGCCGGCTGGAAACAGGACCCGGAACGGTTTTGGATGGAGGCCGCACAGGCGATCAACTGGGATGAAGCCCCGAAACAGGCGCTGTTAGATAAGGGTGATGGCCTTTATGAATGGTTTTCCGATGCCAAGGTGAACACCTGCTACAACGCCGTTGACCGCCATGTGGAACAGGGCCGCGGCGAACAGACCGCGATCATCTATGACAGCCCGGTCACCCATACCAAGCGTGAAATCTCCTATGTCGAGCTGCGCAACCGGGTCGCCACACTGGCCGGTGCGCTGCGTGCGAAAGGCATCGAAAAGGGCGACCGGGTCATCATCTATATGCCGATGATCCCTGAAGCGCTGGAGGCGATGCTGGCCTGCGCCCGCATCGGGGCTGTGCATTCGGTGGTGTTCGGCGGCTTTGCCTCCAACGAGCTGGCGGTGCGGATCGACGATGCCAAGCCCAAGGCGATCATCGCCGCGTCCTGCGGGATCGAGCCGGGCCGCACCGTGCATTACAAACCGCTGCTGGATGGCGCCATCGACCTGTCTGAGCACAAGCCGGAATTCTGCGTGATCTTTCAGCGCGAACAGGAAGTGGCGGATCTGATCCCGGGCCGCGACGTGAACTGGCACGGGTTCCAATACGGTGTGGAACCGGCCGAATGTGTGCCCGTCGAGGGCAACCACCCCTCCTATATCCTCTACACCTCCGGCACCACCGGCCAGCCCAAAGGCGTGATCCGTCATACCGCGGGCCAGCTGGTGGCGCTGAACTGGACGATGAAAAACATCTACAACGTCGATCCGGGCGATGTGTTCTGGGCGGCGTCGGATGTGGGCTGGGTCGTTGGGCACAGCTACATCTGCTATGCGCCGCTCATTCACGGCAACACAACAATTGTGTTTGAGGGCAAGCCGGTCGGCACACCGGATGCGGGCACATTCTGGCGGGTGATTTCCGAGCATAAGGTCAAAAGCTTCTTCACTGCCCCTACCGCCTTTCGCGCAGTGAAGCGGGAGGATCCCAAGGGCGAATTCGTCAAGAAATACGATCTGAGCTGCCTGCAGCAGGTTTACCTGGCCGGCGAGCGCGCCGACCCCGACACCATTACCTGGGCGCAGGATCAGCTGAAGGTGCCGGTGGTGGACCATTGGTGGCAGACCGAAACCGGCTGGTCGATTGCCGCCAACCCGCTGGGGATCGAAGAACTGCCGACCAAGCTTGGCTCGCCTGCGGTGCCGATGCCCGGCTATGAGGTGGACATTCTGGACGAAGGCGGCAACCCGGTGGCGCCGGGCGAACTGGGCGCAATTGCGGTCAAGCTGCCGCTGCCGCCGGGAACCTTGCCGACGCTGTGGAACGCCGAAGAGCGGTTCAAGAAAAGCTACCTCACTACATTTCCCGGCTATTACGAGACCGGCGATGCCGGCATGAAGGACGAGGACGGCTATCTCTATATCATGGCGCGCACTGATGATGTGATCAACGTGGCGGGGCATCGTCTCTCGACCGGCGGCATGGAGGAAGTGCTGGCGGGCCATCCGGATGTTGCCGAATGCGCCGTGATCGGCGTGGCGGACAGCCTTAAGGGTCAGATGCCGGTTGGCTTCCTCTGCCTGAATTCAGGCGCCGGCCGCGATCATGGCGAGGTGGCGGCCGAGGTCGTCAAACTGGTGCGCGAGAAGATCGGCCCGGTTGCCGCCTTCAAACTGGCGGTGGTGGTGGACCGGCTGCCCAAGACCCGCTCCGGCAAGATCCTGCGCGGCACCATGGTGAACATTGCGGATGGCACGCCTTGGAAGATGCCGGCGACCATTGACGATCCGGCTGTCCTGGACGAAATCAAGGATGCTCTGCAAACAATCGGTTACGCCAGTTAAGCGCAGGGTGGTTCCCTGCATGAAAGCCGCTAGGAAATCCCGCGATCTCCTGGCGGCGCAGGAAACATTGATGTCCGGCCGTCAACCCGGCCTGGCTACCGCGGATCCTGGTCGCTGCTCTGGCCATAGCGGGGCAGCCTGTCTTTCAGCTCCAGCCAGCTCACATGTTCGGAGTGGAAGACATGAAACCTGGGGGGCATATCCCCAGGACATTCCAAAGTCGCCGTGTACATGTGGATATTCACCGCATCCCGTGCGGTGCGATAAGCCATCTGGGTGCCGCAGGCGCCGCAGAACAGCCGCTCGACACCGTCAGAGGAATTGTAGATCTGCGGCTCTGCACCGGACCACGCGACTGCCGTATGCGGCAGTCCGAAAAATGCGGTGACTGGTGCCGCGCAGTTGCGGCGGCAATCGGCGCAGTGGCAATAGCAGCTCCAGGCCGCCTCGGCCTGGCTCTCCCAATGCACGGCGCCGCAGTGGCAATGCCCTCTCATGGCTGGTCCTCACTGTTGGCTTCCCTGGACAGGCGGCCAGCGGTAATTCCCAGCCGCAGGACTAACCGTAGTGCGCCACCGGGGTGCCGGCAATGGCGGCCATGTTCAATAGCCCGCGCGCGGTGATCGAAGGGGAAACGATATGGGCGCGGTTGCCCATGCCCATAAGGATCGGCCCGACCTCCAGCCCGCCGGCCCGCATTTTCAGGATGTTGCGCACGCCTGAGGCGGCATCGGCATGGGCAAAGATCAGCACATTGGCCGCGCCCTCCAGCCGCGAATTGGGGAAAATCCGCTCACGCAGTTCGGGATCCAGCGCACTGTCGATGTTCATCTCGCCCTCATAGGCAAAATCCCGGTGCCTTTCGTCCAGGATCTCCAGCGCGGCGCGCAGGCGGCTGCCGGTGTCGCAGGCGATATTGCCGAATTGCGACTGCGAACACAGCGCGATCTTCGGCTCCAGGCCAAAGCGGCGCACGTGGCGGGCGGCGCCGATCACGGTTTCCGCAATCTGTTCCGGCGTCGGCTCGATCCGCACATGGGTGTCGGCAATGAACAGCGGCCCGTCCTCCAGGATCATCAGCGACAACGCCCCGTGCGGCGCATAGCTGTTGCCGCCCAGAACCTGTTCGACATAGTTCATGTGCCAGCGGTATTCACCAAAGGTGCCGCAGATCAGGCTGTCCGCTTCGCCGCGATGAACCATAATGGCGCCAATCGCAGTGGTATTGGTGCGCATGATCGCTTTGGCGAGATCCGGCGTCACCCCGCGCCGCTGCATCACCTTGTGATAGCTGTTCCAATAGTCGTAGTAGCGCGGGTCGTTCTCCGGGTTCACCAGCTGAAAATCGCGCCCTGGCCGCACATCCAGCCCCAGCCGCTCACAGCGGCGCCCGATCACTTCCGGACGGCCGATCAGGATCGGGGTCTCGGTGGTTTCCTCCAGGATGGCCTGCGCCGCACGCAGCACCCGCTCATCCTCGCCCTCGCTGAACACGATCCGGCGGGACGCGGCGCGGGCGGCCTCGAACACCGGGCGCATCAGCAGTGCGGATTTGAATACCGTCTGGTTCAGCTTCTGCTTATAGGCCTCGATATCCTCAATCGGGCGGGTTGCCACGCCGCTGTCCATTGCCGCCTTGGCCACGGCGGAGGACACCACCGCCACCAGGCGCGGGTCAAACGGTTTCGGGATCAGGTAGTCGGCGCCGAAATTCAGCTGTTCGCCTTTGTAGGCAGCCGCGGCTTCGGCGCTGGTTGTGGCGCGGGCCAGTTCGGCAATGCCTTCAACGCAGGCGATCTGCATCTGGTCATTGATCTCGGTTGCCCCGACATCCAGCGCGCCACGGAAGATGAATGGAAAGCACAGCACGTTGTTGACCTGATTGGGGAAATCGCTGCGGCCCGTGGCGATGATCGCCTCCGGTGCCACCTGGCGCGCCGCCTCCGGCATGATTTCCGGCGTCGGGTTCGCCAGTGCAAAGATGATCGGGCGGTCCGCCATCTTTGCCACCATCTCAGGCTTCAGCACGTTCGGGCCGGACAGGCCAAGGAACAGATCCGCGCCGTCCATTACCTGGTCCAGCGCGCGCAGGTCCGACGCCTGGGCAAAGGCCGCCTTCTGCGGGTTCATATCCTCCTCGCGGCCTTCATAAACCAGACCGTGAATGTCGCAGAGCCAGATATTTTCGCGCTTCACCCCCAGTTTCACCAGCATGTTGAGACAGGCAATCCCCGCCGCACCGCCGCCGGTGGAGACGATCTTGATGTCTTCAAACGACTTGCCCGCCACATGCAGGGCGTTCTTGGCGGCAGCGCCCACAACAATTGCGGTGCCATGCTGGTCGTCATGAAACACCGGAATGCCCATCCGCTCACGGCAGATCTTCTCGACGATAAAACAGTCCGGCGCCTTGATGTCTTCGAGGTTGATGGCGCCGAACGTCGGCTCCAGCGAGCAGACGATATCCGCCAGCTTTTCCGGATCGCTCTCATTCACTTCAATGTCAAAACAATCAATGCCCGCGAAGTTTTTGAACAGGACCGCCTTGCCTTCCATCACCGGTTTCGAGGCCAGCGCGCCGATGTTGCCCAGCCCCAGAACCGCTGAACCGTTCGACACAACCGCCACCAGATTCCCGCGCGAGGTATAGCGGGCAGCATTGGCGGCGTCCGCTTTGATCTCGGTGCAGGCCTCTGCCACACCGGGCGAATAGGCGCGTGCCAGATCGCGCCCGTTGGCCATCGGTTTGGTCGCGCGGATCTCCAGTTTACCGGGCCGCGGAAACTCGTGATAGTTGAGCGCGGCTTGGCGCAGGTTCTGTGAATCGGACATCTGGCGCTCCTGAAAATCAGTATTGTTTAGTGTTAAACCATTTTTCTTGCCGGAAACCTAGTCCAAACTGACGCAAATGAACGCCAGTGCTGGCAAGCGGCGGCTTCTTGCGTGAATTCTGCCTTGCGGACGCCTTTGCCGGCAAATGAAAAGGGAATAAAAACGGGGCGCACAGTCGCCGGATTTTGCCTGCGCAAGCCGGAGCGGTTCTTTGGTATAGTGCTGATTGCCGAAGCCTTGGGGAGGAAATCGGACATAGTCAAACGGCGGATGACTTGCGGATTGCGGGTTTTCCAGCCGCCAAGTGTACTGCGGGTTGCTAGAAAACCAAAGACATCCTTGGCGACCGCTGTATTCTGACTGAAGATCTTAGTGGGTTTAACGAAGGCCCGCCGCCTGGCCGGCCCCTGAAGCAACGTGCAACTACTGAGCGTGGATTGGTTTTGCTTGTTCGGCTTCACACCGGGATGCCAAGTGAACTGCATAGCAGGGCTTTCGCTCTGCGGGGCATATCAGCTAGGCTGCGGCATTCTGACCAGATGATCAAAAACCGGGGAAACACCCATGAGCCTCAAAGCCGCCGCAACCGCCGTCCGCGAAAACGCCCACGCGCCTTACTCCAATTTCAAGGTTGGTGCCGCCATCCGCTCGTCCAGCGGCCAGATCTATGTCGGCTGCAATGTTGAAAACGTGGCCTACCCGGAGGGTACCTGCGCCGAGGCCGGGGCTATCGCCGCCATGGTGGCCGCGGGCGAAAAGCAGCTGGCAGAGGTCTATGTGATCGCCGACTGCCCCTCTCCGATCCCGCCCTGCGGCGGCTGCCGTCAGAAGCTCAAGGAGTTTGGCACAGGAGAGGTCAAAGTGACCCTGGCAACCACCGACGGTGCTGAGAAGGACACTACAATCGGCGATCTGCTGCCGGGCGCTTTTGACGTGGACCATATGGAGCGCAGCTGATGGACGCCCGCGCCATCAATGCAACGCTCCGGCGCGGTCAAACACCGGGCGAGGACGCACTGCGCTGGTTTGCCGAAGGGCTGGCCAATGGCGCGGTCTCGGACGCGCAGGCCGGGGCCTTTGCCATGGCGGTCTGCCTGCAGGGCCTCAGCGTCGAGGGCCGCCGCGCCCTGACGCTGGCGATGCGCGACACCGGTGATGTGCTGGCATGGGATCTGGACGGGCCGGTGCTGGACAAACACTCCACCGGCGGGGTGGGGGACTGTGTCTCGCTGCTTCTGGCGCCTGCGCTGGCTGCTTGCGGCGCCTATGTGCCGATGATCTCGGGCCGCGGCCTGGGCCACACCGGCGGTACTTTGGACAAGCTGGAATCGATTCCCGGTGTTTCCACCAGCGTCAGCGAAGACCACCTGCGCCGCATGATGCAGGACATGGGCTGCGCCATTGCCGGCGCCACTGCGCGGATCGCACCTGCGGACAAGCGGCTTTATGCGATCCGCGACGTGACCGCGACGGTGGACAGCCTCGACCTGATCACCGCCTCGATCCTGTCCAAAAAACTCGCCGCCAGCCCGGATGCGCTGGTGCTGGACGTGAAAATCGGCTCCGGCGCCTTTATGAAAACCGCCGATGACGCCCGTGCGCTGGCGCAGTCGCTGTGCGATACCGCCAATGCCGCAGGCTGCCGCACTTCGGCGCTGATCACCGACATGAATCAGCCGCTGGCGCCCGCTCTGGGCAATGCGCTGGAGGTGGCCGAGGTGATGCGGGTTCTGACAGGGCAGGCGGCTGGCCCCCTGGCCGGGATTTCCGCGGTGTTGGGCGGCGAATTGCTGGCCCATGCCGGGCTGGCTGCCGATGCAGGGGATGGCGCGGCAAAGATCACCGCAACCCTTGCCGATGGCCGCGCGGCAGAGCGGTTTGCCCGTATGATTGCCGCCATGGGCGGCCCCGCGGATTTCGCCGCCAAATGGCAGGATCATCTGCCCGGCGCTGAGGTCGTGCGTGATGTGAAAGCGCCAATCGCCGGCTGCGTCTCGGCAATGAACGGCGAAGCCCTGGGCCTGACCGTTGTCAGCCTTGGCGGCGGCCGCATGGTGGAGAGTGACGAAATCCATCCCGGCGTTGGCATTTCCGGCATTGCCCGCCTGGGGCAGCAGGTCGGGGCAGGGGATGTCCTGGCCCGCATTCACGCGGCCAGCGATGATGCGGCAGACCTGGCCGAGGCTTCCCTCCTGGCCGCCATTGCCATCGGCGATGCGCCGGATGCGCTGCCGCCGCTGGTTCACGAAAGGATCTCCTGATGCCCCGTGCCTTCCTTGTGGTGATGGATTCCGTTGGCATCGGCGGTGCCCCGGACGCCGGGACGTTCTTCAACGGCGATCTGCCGGATCTCGGCGCCAACACATTGGCCCATATCGTCCAGGCCTGTGCTGCGGGTGAGGCCGAGGAGGGCAGAAGCGGCCCGCTGCAGGTACCCAGCATGGAGCGCCTTGGCCTAGGCGCAGCAATGCGGCTGGCGTCCTCAGTGCCGTTTCCGGGCCTGAATGCAGAGCCGCAGGGCCGCTGGGGCTGTGCCAGCGAAGTCAGCCGCGGCAAGGACACGCCCTCGGGTCATTGGGAACTGGCGGGGCTGCCGGTGCCCTGGGACTGGCATTACTTCCCCGATCAGGCGCTGACTTTCTCCGAAGACCTAACGGAATTTGTGGCGGAGCAGGCCGGCACCGATGGCATCCTCGGCAATTGCCACGCTTCCGGCACGGTGATCCTAAACGACCTTGGCGCCGAACACATGCGGACCGGCAAGCCGATATGCTACACCTCCGCCGACAGCGTCTTTCAGATCGCCGCGCATGAAGAAACATTTGGTCTCGACCGCCTGCTGGCCCTGTGCAAATCCATCGCCCCCCGCCTGCACGCGATGAAGGTGGGACGGGTTATTGCGCGGCCTTTCCTTGGCTCGGCGGAGGACGGGTTCACCCGCACAACCAATCGCCGCGACTATGCGATCACCCCGCCGGCACCTGTGCTGACAAATTGGGTGCAGGACGCCGGCGGCAAGGTCCATGCTATCGGCAAGATCGGTGATATCTTCTCTATGTCCGGCATTGATACATTGGAAAAAGGCGCTGATGCCAAACTGATGCAGCATCTCTTTGATGCAGTGGAGATGGCAGAGGAGGGCAGTCTGACCTTCGCCAACTTTGTTGAGTTCGACAGCATGTACGGCCACACCCGCGACATCGCCGGTTATGCCCGCGCGCTGGAGTGGTTCGACGCGGAACTGGGACGGCTGCTGGCAAAGCTGCGCCCTGATGACATGCTCGTGCTCACCGCTGATCACGGCAATGATCCCAGCTGGCCCGGCAGTGACCACACCCGCGAACAAGTGCCGGTTCTGGTCGCAGGGCTTGACGCCGGCCCCGTCGGGCAGGTCAAATTCGCCGATGTGGGCGCCTCTATTGCGGCCCATTTGAACGTCCCGGCTCAGGGCCCCGGCAAGAGCTTTCTTTGACTCCATGGTCAAAACCCGCTTGCCAGCCGCGGCCAGGCCCGTAAAAGCGCTGCAAACAGAACCGCCGCAAACAAAAAAGTAGGAGTGCCCCATGACCGACCACCTGACCGTTGTTGATCACCCGCTTGTGCAGCACAAGCTGACCCTGATGCGGGACAAGGGCACATCCACGGCCGGCTTCCGCCGCCTGCTGCGCGAGATTACCCAGCTCTTGGCCTATGAAATCACCCGCGGAATGGAGCTGACCACAACCAGCATCGAAACCCCGATGGAGGAAATGGACGCGCCGATCCTGGCCGGCAAGAAACTGGCGCTGGTGTCGATCCTGCGCGCGGGAAACGGTATGCTGGACGGGGTGCTTGAGCTGATCCCCTCGGCCCGCGTCGGTTTTGTCGGCCTTTACCGGGACGAGGAAACCCTGGAACCGGTGCAGTATTACTTCAAAGCGCCCGAAGCGCTGGAAGACCGGCTGGTGATCGCGGTGGACCCGATGCTGGCCACCGGCAACAGCTCAGCTGCGGCCATTGATCTGCTGAAGGAGGCCGGCGCCAACAACATCCGTTTCCTGTGCCTTCTGGCCTCGCCCGAGGGTGTTGCACGGATGAAGGAAGCGCACCCGGATGTGCCGATCGTCACCGCCTCGCTGGACCGGCAGCTGAACGAGAAGGGCTACATTCTGCCCGGTCTGGGTGATGCCGGCGACCGGATGTTCGGCACCAAATGATCTGATCGGAAACGGCCAAGGCAGCCCTGATTGCCTTGGCCGGACTGCCCGGCTGCGGCCCGTGGCACGAAAACTAGTTCCAATTTGCGCAAAAATTGCCGCCGTCCGGCCTTATTGTTGCCGCAGAATCTTTACTCACAGGCCAGATTCGGGCATCCTGCAGCCATATTTTGTGGGGCTCAGGAATGAAAACAACTAGAATTATTGCACTGGCCATCATCGCGGGGACAACCGGGGCAGCAGGTATACAGGCGCAAACCCTGCGTGAAACCAGCCCGCCCTCCGAATTTCCGCCTGCCTCCTACGCGGGCAAGCAATATGTGGACAGCCGCGGCTGTGTCTACATCCGTGCAGGCATCGACGGCAATGTCACTTGGGTGCCGCGGGTCTCCCGCTCGCGCAAGCAGATCTGCGGCTATGCACCAACCAAGCTGGCGGGCGCCACGCGAACGCAGCAGGCAGCCCCGGCACCGGAGCTGATCACCCTTGACCCGGGCCAGCAGCCGGCACAATCGAATGCGGGCGCCGCGGCGCCCAGGGTTGTCACCACAGCCAAACCGCGCCGCACACCGCAATCCACCAGCGCCCGGCCTGCAGCCGCTCCGGCGCCGTTGCCGAAACCGGCAGTCAAAAGGGTCGTGCGGGTGACGCCCAAGCCAGCACCGGCACCAGTCCCGGCAGCGCCCGCTCCGGCAGCAGTGCAGCCCGCAGGCAGCGGTGCTTGCGCCGGGCTATCTGATATCAGCCGCCAGTACTCCAATGCCACCGGCGCGCGCTGCGGCCCGCAAACTGTTTCGCCGGTGACCTACGGCGGGCAGGACAGCGGCGCACAGTCCTCTCTGCGCCTCACCCCGAATACACGTGTGGTGCAGACGCACATCTACCAGGACCGCCGCCTCAGCAACAGTTTCACGGTGCCCGAAGGCTATCGCCCGGTCTGGACCGACGGGCGGCTGAACCCGCAGCGTGCAGTGCGTACCGTGCGTCCGGCAGTGGTGACCGGTTTTGCCCAGGCCCCGGCCGGCTATCTGACAGTGGAACGTGAGGATGGCCGCCTGAACCCGATGCGCGGCGTGCGCACGCCCGAGGGCGACGCGCAGATGGCGCAGGTCTGGACCAATGGGGTGCCGCGCCGCCTGGTACAGCTGCCATTGGACCGTGCCACGCTGACACTGCCGCGCAATGTGCGCCGCAGCCCGGCCGAAGCGCAGCCGTCGGGCCTGCGCTTGTCCTCCCGCTCGGCACCGGATGCGGCGGTGCCGCAGCAGCCCGCATCGCGGCGGTACATTCGCGCCGCAACCTTTGCCGGTGCCGCTGAGGCCCAGGCCGCAGCGCGGCAGCTTGCTGCTGCCGGCCTGCCGGTGCGCCTTGGTACAGTCAGCCGCAGAGGGCAGCCCTACAAGGTGGTTCTGGCAGGCCCGTTTCAAGCCGATGACCAGGCCGCCGCAGCCTTGGCCAAGGCCCGCAATGCTGGTTTCACCGGCGCCCGGATCAGTAAGTAACATCGGGGCAGGGCCTGCCCCTGCCTCTGCAAAGACGGTCAGCACCCCCTGCGGTCCGAAAGCGGAATGCACCAATGAGCGCATAATGGCCCGTTCCTGACACCATCAGGGGCGGGCTTTGTGTTTTGTGCCGCAGCTGCTCCCGTTTCTGTATTAACAATTGTGCCGCCCGTATTGCGCCGGGACCCAAAGGCGGGCGCCTAGCCGCAGATGTTCTGCAATTGAACCCAGTCGCGGTCATTCAGCAGCGGCTTCTGGTCGCGGCCTGCCATCGGGTCCGCCTCGATCAGCCCAAGCACCGTTTCACCGGTGATGTCCAGCGCGTAGGCATAAGGCGATGAGGGCAGCGCTGCGCGGGCGAACTCGGCCAGCAGCACCTGATCCGGCAGTGCCGGGCGCGGACTGGCCAGGGTCGCCTCGGAATAGGCATCCAGGGCAGCGCGGTCCAGCTCGCCCGTGGTCAGCAGTTTGAAGGCGGCCATGACACCGCCGGCCTCCAGCAGTTCGAACATCGGGTCGCTGGCCTCAGCCCGGGCGCGTTCCGCCAGGATGGCGCCGGCCGCAACTGCCGGATCCTCGAAATCCTCAACGAACGAACGGTTCAGCAGCACAATGCCGCCAGGCAGATGCAGGCTGCCGGGAATGCCTGAGCGAAGCACCGCCAGCTGCCGCACCCCGGTGCGCGCTGCCAGATCCCGCAGGATCGGTGCGGCTTCCGGCGTCGCGCAGGCCGGCCCCGAGACCCGTTCGATCCGGCCAAGCAAGGCTTGGCCGATGGCCTTGCGCTTAATGTCAGGAACCACGCTGACAGCATGCCGGGTGACAGCACCAGGCAGCCACAAAACCAGCAGCGCCAGCACCAGCGCAAAGGTGCCCAGGATACTGACAGCCCGCAGCCGCCCGGGCCGCGCGCGGGAACGGCCGATGGCGTTTTGCACCCGGGCTATCGCTTCCAGCATGGCAGTTTCGTCCTGACCCAGTTCCAGTGTCTCGCCGGGGTCACCATCGGGGTGGAACAAGGCCGGGAACGCTCCGGGATTGGCGCGCTCGACCGCTGCCAGTGACCAGTGGGCCAGCGGCAGGTCATTCATGCTTGCGATGGTCAGCGTCGCATCGCCCAGCGAGATGATCACATCCCGCCGCTGCGCCTCCCGGTCCGCGCGCCACAAGCCCGCAGCCTCCAGCCGCTCAAATTCCCTCAATGCCGTCATGCAGCCAGCCCGGCCCCCGTTCTTATCGTTGCCAGCAGGATAATCACATAAAACAGGGGCAGCAAATTGCTTTGCTGCCCCCGGACGCTGTTTCGCCGCGAAAAATTACAGGTTCCTGGCGATATTCCTCAGTTCGAACTTCTGGATCTTGCCGGTGGAGGTTTTCGGCAGCTCTTGGAACACCACTTTCTTGGGCGCCTTGAAACCCGCCAGCGTCTCGCGGGTGAAGGCGATCAAAGCAGCAGCATCTTCCGCGGCACCCGGTTTCAGCTCGACAAAGGCGCAGGGCACCTCGCCCCATTTGTCGTCCGGCATCGCAGCGACCGCGGCCAGCAGCACATCCGGATGCGCCATCAGCACGCCTTCTACTTCAACCGAGGAGATGTTCTCGCCGCCCGAGATGATGATGTCCTTGGCCCGGTCGGCAATCTGGATGTAGCCGTCGGGGTGCTGAACTGCCAGGTCGCCGGAATTGAAATAGCCGTCCTTGAACGCCTCTGCAGTGGCCTCCGGGTTCTTCAGATAGCCCTTCATCACCACATTGCCGCGCAAGGCGATCTCGCCCTGGCTCTGGCCATCTTTGGGCAGGGTGTTGTGATCGCTGTCGCGCACCACCACCGGCTCCAGCATCGGCATGGAAACCCCCTGGCGGGATTTCTTGGCGGCAATGCCGGCCTTGTCCAGCCCGTCCCATTCAGCGGCCTTCCAGTAGCATTCGGTGACATGGCCATAGGTTTCGGTCAGCCCGTAAACATGGGTGATGTTAAAGCCCAGATCCTCGATCTTGGACAGGGTTGCGGGCGCTGGCGGGGCGCCTGCGGTGAAGACCTCCACCGTGTGATCAAAGGTGCGGCGCTCTTCGTCCAGCGCATTGACCAGCATGTTCAGCACAATCGGCGCACCGCCGAAATGGCTGACGCCCTCATAGTGGATGGCGTTATAGATGTTCTGCGCGGTGACATCGCGGCAGCAGACCAGGGTGCCGCCCACCACCGGCATCATCCAGGTGTGGTTCCAGCCGTTGCAGTGAAACAGCGGCACGATGGTCAGATAGACCGGATGCAGCACCATGCGCCAGGACACCACCGTGCCCATGGTCATCAGATACGCGCCGCGGTGGTGGTAAACCACGCCCTTGGGCCGCCCGGTGGTGCCGGAGGTATAGTTCAGCGCCAGGCTTTCCCATTCATCCTCGGGCATGATCCATTGGAAGTCCGCATCGCCACTGGCCAGCAGCGCCTCGTATTCCATATGCCGGCTGGTGGCGTGCCAGGTGGCCTGATCATCCGCCACTTCGATCAAAACCGGGGCCGGGCCTTCCATTTCCTCGACGGCGGCTTCGGCTAGTTCCAGGAACTGCGGGTCGACCAGCACCGCCTTGGCTTCGCCGTGGTCAAAGATATAGGCGACTGTGCCCACGTCCAACCGGGTGTTGATGGTGTTCAAGACCGCACCGCAGGCGGGCACGCCGAAATGCGCCTCGGCCTGGGCCGGGATATTCGGCAGCAGGGTGGCCACCACGTCGCCCGGCTTCACTCCCAGTTTGGTCAGGCCCGAAGCCAGCCGGCTGCAGCGGCCGTGGTATTCGGCATAAGTTTTGCGGTGCTTGCCATAGCTTACCGCCAGATGCTCCGGAAACACCTGCGCCGCCCGCTGCAGATGCGACAGCGGCGTCAGCGGCACATAATTCGCGGCGGTCTTCTCCAGACCGGTTTCATCCGCCATCCACCCCATCAGTTTCCTCCCCTGAATCACTTTGGTGTCGTTTAGAGAACAGATATTGCGGAAAGTTGCGGGCAATGGGAAGGGTATGAAACAAACAGCGACCCTTTCCGCAGAAACCGGCAGCCAGACGGCGGCCGCGCACGCCATGCTGGCAGCCATGCTGATTATCGGCATTACCGACAATGCGGTCCCGCTGATGGCCGAACAGATCGGGCTGGGGCAGTTCTACCTGCTGCGAAGTTTTGTCGCGCTGCCGTTCCTGTGGCTGATGGCGCGGGCCGGGCTGGGCGGCCTGGCGCCGCGCCGGATGGGGGCGGTGCTGCTGCGGGCGGTGCTGGTTGCGGTGGCGATGGTGTTCTATTTTGCTGCTGTCGCGCTGATGCCGATCGCACAGGCGCTGGCGGGGCTGTTCACCTCGCCGATCATCATTGTGCTTATCTCGGTTCTGTTTCTGAAAATGCAGATTGGCTGGGTCCGCATCGGCGCCGTGCTGTTTGGGTTTTCCGGGGTGCTGATGGTGCTGCAGCCCGACCCGGCGGCCTTCAATTGGCTGATCCTGGTGCCGGTAGCAGGCGGGCTGTTCTACGCATTGGGGTCGCTGGCCACCGGCCTTTACTGCCAGGGCGAAAGCACGGTGGCAATGCTGTTCATCTACCTGCTGGTGCAGGGCGCACTGGGGGCGATGCTGCTCACCGGGCTGGAAATCTGGCCGCAAGCCGTGCCCGCTGGCGCCGATGGTTTTGTCACCCGCGGCTGGGTCTGGCCGCTGTGGGAGATATCGCATCTGATCCTGCTGCAGGGCTGCGCGGCAGTTGGCGGCGTGTTCCTGATCACCAAGGCCTACCAGCTGGGCGAAGCGTCCTTTGTGGCGGTGTTTGAATATTCGGTGATGATCGTCGGACCGGGTGTTGCCTGGGCCTATTGGGGCCAGGCGCTGAACATCTGGCAGATGCTGGGGATCACCCTGATCATTGCCGCCGGCACCACCATTGCGGTGCGCTCAAGGTAGCCAGGCAGGGGCGCTGCCCCTCTTGGCCCTATGGGTCAATTCACCCCGGAGTATTGGCGCAAAGGTGAAATGGGCCGGGGTTGCTTTGGGTTTGCCGTTCACCGGGGCAGAGCGTTCTGCAGGCCTGCGCACATCAGCATTTCCAACTGCGGATCAATGGCCTAGGGTCGGCTCATGATCCTGTCTCCGGGCCGCAAATACGTCTTTATCCATATCCCCAAGACCGGTGGAACAGCGCTGGCCCTGGCGTTGGAAGCGCGCGCCATGGCCAATGACATGATGCTGGGCGACACCCCAAAAGCGCTGAAACGCCGCCGCCGTCTGAAGGACACGCCGACCCGCGGGCGGCTGTGGAAACACTCCACGCTGGCTGACATCGAAGGGCTGGTGCCGGATCGCACATTGCGGTCGCTGTTTGCCTTTACCCTGGTGCGCAACCCGTGGGACCGGGCGGTGAGCTATTACCATTGGCTGCGCGGGCAGAGCTTCAGCCACCCGGCAATCCGTCTGGCACAAGAACTGGAGTTCCGCGGCTTTGTGCAGCACCCGGAGATCATCAGCGCGTTCCGCGGCAGCCCGGCGGCCTCTTACATGCGCCACGCGGACGGGGCAGAGCAGTGCCGGCTGTACATCCGGCTGGAGCATTTTCACGACGATGCCCAGCCTCTGTTCAGCCACCTCGGGTTTTCTCTGGACCTGCCGCGGGTCAATGACAGCGGCCGGCAGCGGGACTGGCGGGCCTATTACGATGACCGTGCAGCCGGGGCCGTGGCGGAGGCCTGCGCGCAGGATATCGCGCAATTTGAATACTCTTTTAACGATTCCCCTCTATCCAGGTGACCGGGAAAGGCGCTTTTGCGGCCCCCGGGGCGGATCGGCCAACGGGGATTTGCCAAAGCGTGAGAGTTGAGGCCAGCCTGGGAATGCCTGGGCCGCAGGAAAGGAAACCGGATGCTGGATTGGCTTCTGAAACGTTCGCAGGTCTCTATGGGACGGGCATTGAACAGCGGTTTTCCACTGGTTTCCGTCGGGCAGGGCGGGTTTCTGGCTGGCACGCATGTGGCCTCGAACCTGGGCTGGCGCCCGGTTGAAGCGCTGACGCCAGGCGACAAGGTGCTGACATTCGATCATGGCATGCAGGAGATTGTGGAACTGCAGCGCGAAACCATCGTTCCGGGCGACGGCGATCTGGATCCGGCCCGCTGTCCGCTGCTGGTGCCGCGTGATGCGCTGATGAACCGGGTGCCGCTGTGGCTGATGCCGGATCAGGGCGTGCTGCTGGAGAGCGATCTGGTGGAGGATGTTCAGGGTGACCCCTTTGCGGTTGTGCCCGCCGCCGCGCTGGAGGGTTACCGGGGTATCCGCCGGATGCATCCCGGTGCGCAGCTGGAGCTGGTCACGCCGCGGTTTGCCCAGGATCAGGTGATTTACCTGGAGGCCGGAATGCTGGGTTTCGCAGCCGCGCCGGTCAACTTGATGTGCGGGCGTATCTTTACCGAAGAAGGCACTTACCGTGTGCTGCCGCCGGATGAGGCGCGCGGTCTGGTCTTGTCGATGATGGCCGAGGAAGAGCGCTGGGGCGCGCCTGGCGCGGCCTCGGCTGCGGCCCAATATCAGCAACCGCTGAATTGAGCGGGACCATCCGCCGCTAAACTGAGCGGGCAGCACACCATTCGGAGCAGTAAAAAACGGCCAGGGAATGCCCTGGCCGTTTTGTGTTTTCCGTTGCAGTTGCCGTTGCCGTCAGGCGGCGGCCGATTTCTCCGGGTCGAAACGGCCATAGAAGCTTTGGCCCTTGTTCGCCATGTCGCGCAGCAGATCCGGGCAGGCAAAGCGTTCGCCGTACTGCGCGGCCAGCTGATCGCAGCGTTCAGCTGCGTAAGGCGTGCCGATGATGTCCAGCCAGCTTAAGGGGCCGCCGGACCAGGGCGCAAAGCCCCAGGCCAGAACCGCGCCCACGTCGCCTTCGCGGATGTCCATAAGCACACCTTCCTCCAGTGCGCGCACCGCTTCCAGAACCTGCGCAAACATCAGCCGTTCCTGGACTTCGATCAGCTCGGGCTGTTCGGACGCTTGCGGGTATTTCTCCTGCAGGCCTTTCCAGTATTCAACGCGCTTGCCCTTGTCGTCATAGTCAAAGAAGCCTGCGTTGGCTTTGCGGCCCAGACGGCCCTGTTCTTCCATCCAGAAAATCAGATCATCCGACGGGCTTTCCGGATAGGCTTCGCCCATCGCTGCCTTGGTTGCGCGGGCGATCTTGGCGCCCAGATCAATCGAGGTCTCATCGGTCAGCTGGATCGGCCCCACCGGGAAGCCCAGCTGGCGCGCGGCGTTGTCGATCAGCACCGGGCTGACACCCTCGGCGATCATCCGCACCCCTTCGTTGATGTAAGGAATGATGCAGCGGTTGGCGTAGAAGAAGCGCGCGTCATTGACCACGATCGGCGTCTTGCGGATCTGGCGCACGTAATCCAGCGCCTTGGCCACTGCGCGGTCGCCGGTTTCCTTGCCCTTGATGATCTCCACCAGGAACATCTTTTCAACCGGCGAGAAGAAGTGGATGCCGATAAACTGATCTGCGCGGCTGGAGGCCTTGGCCAGCTCCGAGATCGGCAGGGTCGAGGTGTTGGAGGCAAAGATGCAGTCGTCGGGAATGATCGCCTCAACCTTCCGGGTCATCTCGGCCTTGACGCCCGGATCCTCGAACACCGCTTCGATGATCAGGTCGCAGCCCTTCAGCGCGTCCAGATCCGGGGTCGCGGTGATCTGTGCCAGCAGCGCCTCTTTCTTTTCCTCAGTCGCTTTGCCGCGCTTGATGCCCTTGTCCATATAGGCGGCGGAATAGGCCTTGCCTTTGTCGGCGGCGTCCTGATCACGGTCGATCAGCACAACCTCCATGCCGGCCTGGGCCGAGACCAGCGCGATGCCTGCGCCCATCATGCCAGCGCCCAGTACACCGATTTTCTTCACCGACTGGTCCGGCACATCCTTGGGCCGCACAGCGCCTTTTTCCAGCGCCTGCTTGTTCAGGAACAGGCTGCGGATCATCGCCGAGGACGACGGGTTCATCAGCACATGGGTGAACCAGCGCGCTTCGATCTTCAGGGCGGTGTCAAAGTCAACCAGCGCCCCTTCATAGATCGACGACAGCAGTGCCTGGGCCGCGGGGAAGGCGCCCTGGGTCTTGCCGTTGATCATCGCCGAGGCGCCGACAAAGGTCATGAAACCAGCGGGGTGATATGGCGCGCCGCCCGGCATCTTGTAACCCTTGGCATCCCACGGCTTGACCAGATCGGCAGGTTTGGCATTCAGTACCCATTCCTTGGCCGCGGCCAGCGCGTCGTCGGCAACGGCGTCGATCAGCTGCGCGCCCTTGGCCTTCTTCGGGTCCATCATCTTGCCTTCCAGCAGCACCGGAGCCGCCGCCATCGCGCCGACCATGCGGGAGTAGCGGATGGTGCCGCCGCCGCCGGGGAAGATGCCGATCAGGATTTCCGGCAGGCCGATCTTGGCTTTCGGCTTGGAGGTCATCACCCGGTGATGGCAGGCCAGCGCAATCTCGGTGCCGATGCCGGCACAGGTGCCGTTGATCGCACAGGCAACCGGCTTGCCGCCCTTCTTGGTCTTCGGGTCCATGCCTGCGAGTTCGAGTTTGCGCAGGATGCGGTGGCCGCCCATTGTGAAGTCGAACAGCCCTTGCGCGGGGTTCTCGCCGGATTCTTCGCGGATTGTCGCCAGCACATTCAGGTCCATGCCGCCGGCAAAATCCTTCTTGGCCGACGTGATCACGATGCCCTTGACGGCGTCGTCTTCCAGCGCCCGGTCCACGTATTCCTCCACCAGGCCAAATGCCTCGCGGGTGAGGACGTTCATGGACTTGCCGATCGCGTCCCAGGTGATGATTGCGACGCCGTCTGCGTCCACGTCGTATTTGAAATCGCTCATGTGTCTTCTCCGGTCTGGTCAGCCGTCAGCGGGCTGCCGTCCTTGCGGGTGAAATTGAAATCGCCGTTTGCGAATTTCACCATCATGTCCAAATCGCTGTAATAGCCGGTCTCGGTTGCGGTACGGGTGCCCACCACCAGAAAGGCAGCGGGCTTGCTCGAGCGGTTCACCAGATGGTGGCCGTTCTCCTCCCCCGCAGGGAAGGCGGCGCAATCGCCCGGCAGCATCTCATGCGCGCCCTGATCATCGATCAGGGTGCAGGTGCCCTCGGTCACCATTACGAACTCGTCCTGCTCCATATGGTAATGGCGCAATGACGACGCCGCGCCGGGTTCCAGCCGCACGATGTTGACGCCGTACTGGGTGAGGCCGCCGGGATCGCCCAAGGGCTGCACGCTGCGGCCTTCAGTCGAGGCCGCCAGCTTACCGGGATAGCCCGATCCGGTCCGCCAGGGCAGTTGGGAAAGGTCCAGTTTCGGCATCAGACGCGCTCAATGATGGTGGCCGCGCCCATGCCGGATGCGATGCACAGGGTTGCGAGGCCGCATTCCTTGTCCTGCCGCTCCAGCTCATCCAGCAGGGTGCCGATGATAATCGCGCCGGTCGCACCCAGCGGGTGACCCATGGCAATGGAACCGCCGTTGACATTGACCAGTTCCGGGTCGACATCAAACGCCTGCTGGAAGCGCATCACGACGGATGCAAAGGCTTCGTTCACCTCAAACAGATCCAGATCGCTGATCTTCATACCGTTGTCGGCCAGGATCTTTTCTGTCACTGGCACCGGGCCGGTCAGCATGATGGTGGGGTCGGTGCCGATCTTGGCGGTTGCCTTGATCCGGGCGCGCGGTTTCAGCCCGTGCTTCTCACCGAATTCCTTGTTGCCGATCAGCAGCGCGGCAGCCCCGTCCACAATACCGGAAGAGTTACCCGCATGGTGGATATGGTTGATCCGCTCCAGATGCGGGTATTTCATCATCGCCACTTTGTCGAAACCTGGCATCTGCTCGCCCATCATCTGGAACGCCGGGTTCAGCGATCCCAGCGCCTGCATGTCGGTGCCGGGGCGCATGAATTCGTCGTGATCCAGGATCGCCAAGCCGTTCTGGTCGCGCACCGTGATCACCGATTTGGCAAAGCGGTTATCATCCCACGCGGCCTTGGCCCGGCGCTGGCTCTCCATCGCCAGCGCATCCGCCTGATCACGGGTGAACCCATACTCAGTTGCGATGATATCCGCGGAAATGCCCTGCGGCACAAAATACGTGTCCATTGCCAGGCTCGGGTCCACGGCAATCGCTGCGCCGTCGCTGCCCATGGCAACCCGGCCCATCATCTCAACACCGCCCGCGATGTAACCATCGCCTGCGCCGCCCTTCACCTGGTTTGCGGCCAGGTTCACGGCTTCCATGCCGCTGGCACAGAAGCGGTTGATGGCGAGACCCGGAATACGCTCGTCCAGGTCCGAGGCCAGAACCGCCGAGCGCGCCAGGCAGCCGCCCTGTTCCATCACTTGGGTGACATTGCCCCAGATCACGTCCTCGACCGCATGGCCTTCCAGGTTGTTGCGCTCTTTTATTGCGTTCAGCGTCAGGGCCGACAGGCGGACCGAGGTCACCTCATGCAGGCTGCCGTCTTTGCGGCCCTTGCCGCGCGGGGTGCGCAGGGCGTCATAGATATATGCATCAGTCATTTTGCTCTCCTCACGCCCGGTCCGACGGGTTGCCGGGCATCAAATCATAGGGGTGTTTCCAGCCTGGAACCGCGCTGATGCGGGTCAGCCAGGCGTCGATATTAGGCCACTCGGTCCGGTCAAAGCCGAAGGGTTCGGGGTAATACAGATAACTGCAGCAGCTGATGTCAGCATTGCTAAGGTCCTCCCCCACAATCCACTCCCGCCCCTTCAGGTGGTGTTCCAATGTGGCATATGCGGCTTTCAGGCGGCCCTGCATGAAAGCGATCACTTCCGGCGGCCGGTGTTTTTCCGGCAGGAAGTTGATCAGGAAGCGGGTCATGCCGGCCTGGCTGGACATTTTGTGATTGTCCCACAGGATCCAGCGCAGCACTTCGTATTTGTCTTCCGGCGCGCCGCCGAATTTGCCGGTCTTGTCGGTGATATACTGCTGGATCGCGCCGGACTGGCTTAGCGTCAGATCGCCGTCCACCAGCACCGGTGCTTCAGCCATGGGCGTGAAGTCGCGGAATTCTTCGGTGCGCGCCGCGCCGTTGAAGAAATCCACAAAGACAGGCTCCCAGGCAAGGCCGGAAAGCTCCAGCGCCAAGGCGGCCTTGTAGGAGTTTCCGCTTTCGCCAAAGCAATGAAGTTTGATTGTCATCTGCTGTTCCCTGTGTCTGCTGGCGGAGCGGGGGTTTCACACCCCCGCACCCCCGTGGAGTATTTTTGGCAAAGAAGAAGGATGCGGGTTCATACTTCCTTAACCATGTTCCGTTGCACTCGTGCTGCGGTACAGGCTGGAGAGCCGATGACCGCCAAAGGAGAAGCCCTGCCTTCCGGCCAGGCGCCGCCGGGACCGGGGGCAGGGGCATTCTTTCGCCTTCATCTTTCCCCAAATACTCAAATCCCATCATCAGCCTCCCGCCGCTCCGCCGCGGCTCCTGCGCCTACAGCGCCCTTGAAATCAGCTCCTTCATGATTTCATTGGTGCCGCCATAGATCCGCTGCACCCGGGCATCTGCCCACATCTCACCCACCGCATATTCCTGCATGTAGCCATAGCCGCCGAAGAGTTGCAGGCACTCGTCCAGAACCTCGCCCTGGGTATCGGTGATCCAGTATTTCGCCATCGCTGCCTTCTCAACCGTCAGCTTGCCCGCCAGATGCTCGGCAATGCAGTCATCCAGAAAGGCGCGTGCCACTTTGGCTTTGGTCAGGCATTCCGCCAGTTTGAAGCGGGTGTTCTGAAACTGCAGGATCGGACCGCCAAAGGCTTCGCGCTCCTTGCAATAGGCAATGGTGCGGTCCACAGCACCTTCCATGGCGCCCACTGCGCCGCAGGCGATGATCAGCCGCTCCTGCGGCAGTTGCTTCATCATTTGATAAAAGCCCTGGCCCTCGGCGCCGCCCAGAATGTTCTCCGGCGGGATTTCCACGCCGTCAAAGAACAGCTCGGATGTGTCCGCCGCATGGCAGCCGATCTTGTCGAGGTTGCGGCCGCGGCTGAAGCCCGCTGCACCATCGGTTTCCACCGCCACCAGCGAGACACCCTTGGCACCCGCTGCCGGGTCGGTCTTGGCAGCGACCAGGATCAGATTGGCGTGCTGCCCGTTGGTGATAAAGGTCTTCTGCCCCGACAGCCGGTAGGCATTGCCGTCCCGCACCGCCTTGGTCTTGATTGCCTGCACGTCTGATCCGGTGGAGGGTTCCGTCATCGCCAGCGCGCCGACCAGTTCGCCGCTGACCATCCTGGGCAGCCAGCGCTGTTTTTGCTCTTCGGTGCCATAGGCCAGGATATAGTGGCCGACGATGCCGGAATGGATGCCCTGGCCCCAGCTGGCCAGATTGGCGCGGCTGCCTTCCATCAGGATCACCGCCTCATGGCCGAAGTCGCCGCCGGCGCCGCCGTATTCCTCGGGGATTGAGGGGCAGAGCAGGCCGAGGTCCCCGGCCTGGTTCCAGGTCTCCCGGTCCATCATGCCCTGCTTGCGCCAGGTCTCGAATTTGGGCGCCCATTCATTGGTGATGAACTGGGCCGTCATTCCGGCGAGCATCTGATGCTCATCCGTCATCCATGCGGAGCGCGTCTCGGTCATCTTTCTCCCTTTGGCCGCTTTGCGGGCCTTATCTTTTGCGCGCCTCCAGCTCGGCGTTGAACAGCCGCAGCCGGTGGCTCAGGTTTTCAAAATCCGTCACGCTGTCGAAATTCTCGAACAGGAATGACAGCGCCTCGCCTTCATCCAGCCCCGCCTCCTGGGCAAACTTCTTTAGCTTGCGATAGCCGTCCTCGGTCATTGCAACCGGAAAGCGGCGGGTCAGGCGGAAACGTTTCGGCATCATGTGGTCCTTTGCATGTCAAAGCACCGGTCGGGGTTGCGTTGGGCGTTCCCGACACGGGAACGCCCGGAAGGCATCAGAAAGCGTCTGCGTCCAGCGCCATCACCGTATCAGCACCGCTTTCGATGCGGGCCAGGTGCAGTTTGGTCGCGGGCAGCCGCCGTGCCATATAGTACCGGCCGGTTGCGAGTTTCGTCTCATAGAACGCCGCGTCAGAAGACCCCGCGTCAAGCGCTTCCTGCGCGGCCTTGCCCATCTTTGCCCACATCAGGCCCAGGCAGACCTGTCCGAACAGATGCATGAAGTCGTAAGAGCCCGCCAGCGCATGGTTGGGATCCTTCATGCCGTTTTGCATGAAATACATGCCTGCCGCCTGCAGGTCTTTGGATGCGGCCTTCAGCGGATCAATGAAGTCTTTGCCGAAAGCCTCTGAAACATCTTTGTTTTCCTGGCAGAACGTTTTCACCAGATCAAAGAACGCCAGCACGTATTTGCCGCCGTGCTGACCCAGCTTGCGGCCCACCAGGTCCAGCGCCTGCACGCCGTTGGCGCCCTCATAGATCATCGCGATGCGGGCGTCGCGGGTGTATTGCGACATGCCTGATTCTTCGATGTAGCCGTGGCCGCCGTAAATCTGCTGCGCCTGCACGGTCATGTCATAGCCCTGATCGGTCAGGAAGCCCTTGATCACCGGCGTCATCAGCGAGATCAGCCCGTCGGCGTCCTTGTCGTCCGCACGGTGCGCCTGGTCGATCAGGGTGGCACCCCACAGCAAGAACGCGCGCGCGCCCTCGGCAAAGCTTTTCTGGTCCATCAGCGAGCGGCGGATATCCGGGTGCACAATCAGCGGATCGGCGGGGCCGTCCGGGTTTTTGGCGCCGGTCACATCGCGGCCCTGCAGCCGGTCCTTGGCGTACTCGACCGCGTTCTGATAGGCGGCCTCGGCCTGGGCCAGGCCCTGCATGCCGACCCCCAGACGGGCCTCGTTCATCATGGTGAACATGGCGCGCATGCCTTTATGCTCTTCGCCCAGCAGCCAGCCGGTGGCGCCGTCATAATCCATCACACAGGTCGAATTGCCGTGGATGCCCATCTTCTCTTCGATCTTGCCGACCGAGACGCCGTTACGCTCTCCCAGCGAGCCGTCTTCTTTCACCAGGAACTTGGGCACGATGAACAGGCTGACGCCCTTGATGCCGTCGGGGCCGCCGGGGATTTTGGCCAGCACCAGATGGACGACGTTTTCCGCCATGTCGTGATCGCCCGAGGAGATGAAGATCTTCTGCCCCGAGATCTTGAAACTGCCGTCGCCCTGCGGTTCTGCCTTGCTGCGCATCAGGCCCAGATCGGTGCCGCAATGCGGTTCGGTCAGGTTCATGGTGCCGGTCCACTGGCAGCTGACCATATTGGGCAGATAGGTGGCTTTCTGTTCGTCCGTGCCATGCACCAGAATAGCCGAGGCGGCGCCATGGGTCAGGCCCTGGTACATGGTGAACGCCTGGTTGGCAGAGGAGAAAAACTCCCCCACTGCGGTGCCCATCACATAGGGCATGTTCTGGCCGCCGAACTCCTCGGGCATATCCAGCCCGGTCCAGCCGCCTTCCTTGACCTGCTCAAAGGCCTCTTTGAAGCCCTTGGGCGTATAGACCACGCCGTTTTCCAGCCGGCAGCCCTCGGTGTCGCCCACCACGTTCAGGGGGTGCAGCACTGCGCTGGCGATCTTGCCGGCTTCTTCCAGCACAGCGCCGGTAAAATCCGGCTCCAGTTCGCTGTATCCGGGGGTGCCGCTGCCGGACACCTTCAAAACGTCATGCAGGATGAACTGGGCGTCTTTTGCGGGGGCTGTATAAGAAGGCATTGCGGTCCTCTTCAGGGGTCTTGTTGCTTAGGGTCGGTGCCGGGCAGGCCGGCGGAATAGGGCGGGGCGGCTGCCTATTGGGCGGCCTCCTGCTTGGCCCGCATCGAGGCGATCATCTTTTCGCCCCAGGCCAGCTGGTCTTTCAGGTCCTCGATCGCCTCGGTCAGCTCTTCGCGCTGGCGCTCCATATCGGCAAGCCGCTCGCGGCCGACCTCATAGGTCTTGGTGAGCTGGGTCACCTGCTGGTCACCGGCATGGTACAGATCCAGCAGCTGGCGGATTTCCTCCAGGCTGAACCCGAACCGCTTGCCGCGCAGGATCAGCTTCAGCCGGGCGCGGTCGCGTTTGGTGAACAACCGCTTCTGGCCGTCGCGGATCGGGAACAGCAGTTCCTTGGCCTCGTAGAACCGGAGCGTGCGGGGCGTGACGTCATATGCCTCGCACATCTCCCGGATGGTCATGGTTTTCTCAGTCATCATCGTTACTCTTACGGCTTGGTGCAGGACCAAGCTGGGCGCATCCGGCTTTTCGATCAAGACTGACTTTACGTTTACGTAAGTTGTACGTTGCGTCACTTTGAGCTGAGTGAAAGGTTCGTAAAACGAACAAAAAGTGACGCAGCGTTACGGTTTGGTGGCCGCGCCAGAGCAAGGTTCCGCAGCCCTGAAAGGAATGTTTTGCAGACGAATCCAGCAGCCCGGAATCAAAACCAAGGCGTCAGGCAAGCGCTTGCCGGCCGTGCTTTGCGGCGCATAGCACGAGAGATCGCCCCAAAGGGCCGGCGCCTTTGCAGCCTGGCATCACATTAAAAATACAGCGCTGCCTGGCTGCTGGAAAACGGCAGGCAAAACAGGTCGGCACCCGCCCCGCGGGCAGGCGCTTGCCCGGCTGATTAAAACGGGGCTGGCTTAGGATAGATGTCGAAGGAGATTACTTCAGCAGCGCCCGGGTGCTTTCGCGCAGCTCGCTCAGCTCTTCAATGGCCTCATTGATCTGTTCACGCTGCTTTTCCAGTTCCACCAGCTGACGGTCAGCCATATCCATGAACGCATGGTTCTGGGCGTCATTGCTCTCTTTTTCATAGATCATGAGCCATTGGCGGATCTCTTCCAGCTGAAAGCCGAACTTGCGCCCGCGCAGGATCAGCTTCATCCGCGCCCGCTCCCGCGCGCCATAGAAACGCGACCGGCCTTCGCGGTCCGGCTGCAGCAATTCGATGTATTCATAGTAGCGCAGCGTCCGCGGCGTAACCTCGAACTCGGCGCACATTTCTTTGAATGACAATCTGTTGTCGGTCATCCGTCTTCTCCCTTGCCGGGAACCTATGCACTTGCAGCGAACAGTGCAACCTCCGCGGCGGCACTCTTGCGCTTTCGCCGGGGCGGGGCCAAAGATGAAGCAGACAATCCAAAGGGGCAGCCCCATGGCCGACAAGACCGACCTCGCGCGCCAGTTCATCGAAGCGATCCCCCATGCCCAGCAATTGGGCATGAAGCTGACTGAGATCAGCGACGGCACTGCCGAAATCCGCATGGCGTATGATGAAAAGCTGATCGGCGATCCCGCAACCGGCGTCATTCACGGCGGCGCGGTCTCGGCGCTGATGGACACCTGCTGCGGCGCCGCAGTGATGAGCCATCCTTCGGCGCCGGGTGGCACTGCCACCATCGACCTTCGCATCGACTACATGCGCCCGGCAACGCCGGGACAGGCGATCACCACCCGCGCCACCTGCCACCAGATCACCCGCAGCGTCGCCTTTGTCCGCGCCGTTGCGATGGACGAGGACACAGACCGCCCCGTCGCCACAGCCGCGGGCGCCTTTACCGTGGAGAAGAAGTTTTGAGCCGCCCCCGTCCAGAACCGATCCAGGTGGTCAAGCAGCGCCGCGATGCGGCCCTGTCGGCGCTGGTGGATTCGGTGCCCTACATCCGCTTCCTGAACGTGACATTTGAGCGCCGCGGAGATGAGCTGACGGCGCAGCTGAATTTTGATGACAAGCTGATCGGCAACCCGTTTCTGCCCGCCATTCACGGCGGGGTCACCGCGGCCTTCCTGGAAATCACCGCGATGATCACGCTCAATTGGTCGCACCTGTGGCAGCGCATCGAATCCGGCGATCTGGATCCGGCGGAAATGGCCAAGGGCAACCTGCCGCGCCAGCCCAAGACCATCGACTTCACCGTTGACTACCTGCGTTCCGGCCTGCCGCGCGATGCCTATGCCCGCGCCCGCGTGAACCGCTCCGGGCGCCGCTATGCCTCGGTGCATGTAGAGGCCTGGCAGGATCACAAGGACAAGCTGTTTGCCCAGGCCACCGGACATTTCCTGATGCCGCAGGATCAGAACGGCGAAGGCTGACCTTATGACCGGCGCCAGCCATGAGATCACCCATAAACGGGTGCTGAAAATCGCTTTGCCGATTGTGCTGTCAAACGCCACGGTGCCGATCCTGGGTGCGGTGGATACCGGCGTCGTGGGACAGATGGGCCAGGCCGCACCGATAGGTGCGGTTGGTATTGGCGCGGTGATCCTGGCGACGATCTATTGGATCTTCGGCTTCCTGCGCATGGGCACCACTGGCCTTGCGGCGCAGGCCCGCGGGGCCGGGGACTGGGCTGAGACCGGCGCGCTGCTGACGCGCGGTTTGCTGCTGGCCTTTGCGGCCGGTGCCGTTTTCATCATTGCACAAGGTGCGGTGTTCTGGGGCGCCTTTGCGCTGGCGCCTGCCAGTGCCGAGGTCGAAAACCTGGCGCGGGACTACCTGCAGATCCGCATCTGGGGCGCGCCTGCCACGATTGCGCTTTATGCCGTCACCGGCTGGCTGATCGCGGTCGAGCGCACCCGCGGAGTGTTCCTGCTGCAGGTCTGGATGAACGGGCTCAACATCGCTCTGGACCTGTGGTTTGTGCTGGGTCTTGGCTGGGGTGTGGAAGGCGTCGCCATTGCCACGCTGATTGCGGAATGGACCGGGCTGGCGCTGGGGCTGTACCTGTGCCGTGATGCCTTTGCCGGTGACCAATGGCGCGACTGGGCGCGGGTGCTCGACCCGGCGCGGCTGAAGCGGATGATGCAGGTCAATGGCGATATCATGGTGCGCTCGGTGCTGCTGACCGGCTCTTTTACCACCTTCCTGTTCATCGGCTCCGGCATCGGCGATGTGAACCTCGCCGCCAATCAGATCCTGCTGCAGTTTGTCGAAATCACCGCCTTTGCGCTGGACGGCTTTGCCTTCTCTGCCGAAGCGCTGGTGGGCGGTGCCGTCGGCGCCAAGGCCCGCCAAAGATTGCGCCGTGCTGCGGTGATCACCTCGCAATGGGGCGTCGGCGGGTCGGTTCTGCTGGGCATTGCCTTTGCTGCGGGCGGCCCTTGGCTCATCGACCTGATGTCCACGTCACCTGAAGTGCGCGACGCGGGGCGGGTGTTTCTGGTCTGGGCGGCGGTGCTGCCGGTCCTCAGCGTGGCGAGCTACATGTTCGACGGCATCTATATCGGCGCCACCTGGACCCGCGATATGCGGTGGGCGATGCTGCAATCGGTGGCCATCTATGTCGCGGCGCTGCTGCTGCTGGTTCCAGCCTTTGGCAATCATGGCCTTTGGGCCGCGCTGATCGTGCTGAACATCGCTCGCGGCGTCACGCTGGGCCTGCGCTATCCGCGGCTGGAGGCGCAAGTGGGCGCCTGAATGTGCAAGGCGGGCCTATTGGCCCGCCGCAGCCGCTTACAGCAGCGTTTCAATCGCCTCGGTGGGGCGTCCGATCACAGCCTTGCCATCCTTAATCGCAATCGGGCGCTCGATCAGGATCGGGTTCGCGGCCATGGCTGCCAGCAGCTCTTCCTCGGTGCTGTCCTTGGTCAGGCCCAGCTCTTTGAAGACTTTTTCGCCGGTCCGTACCATCTCCACCGCAGGCACATTGAGTGCGGCCAATACGGTCTTCAGCTCCTGCACCGAAGGCGTATCTTCCAGATACACCCGCGTCTGCACATCCACGCCGCGCTCCTCAATCAGCGCAAGGCCCGCGCGGGATTTTGAGCATTTCGGGTAATGCCAATAAGTAATCACAGCCAATCCTTCCGTTTGGTGCCAACCGCCTGTGCGACGTTGTCAAAGCCATCCCGCGCCAGCAGCGCGTCCAGCCCGCGGGCGATGTCTCCGGCCAACGACAACCCGCCATAGACCATCGCGGTGTAGAACTGCACCGCTGACGCCCCGGCGCAGATCTTGGCATAGGCCTGCTCCGCCGTGCTGATACCGCCGACACCGACCAGCGGCACTTGGCCCTCCAGCAGCTCCGACAGCTGCGCAAGCACCCGGGTGGATTTTTCAAACAGCGGCGCTCCGGACAGCCCGCCGGCCTCGCCCTTATAGGCGCTTTGCAGTCCGTCGCGCGACAGGGTGGTGTTGGTGGCAATCACCGCGTCGATGCCGGTTTCCAGCGCGACGGCGGCGATGTCCTCAATGCCTTCGCGGTCCAGATCCGGGGCAATCTTCAGGAACACCGGCACCCGGCGGGAAAGGCCCTCGCGGGTTTCAATCACACCGGCCAGCAGCGCCGACAGCGCCGCCTTGCCCTGCAGGTCGCGCAGTTTTTCGGTGTTGGGGGAGGACACGTTGACAGTGGCAAAGTCCAGATGCGCACCGCAATGGGCCAGCACCTTGGCAAAATCCGCCGCGCGGTCCTCGCTGTCCTTGTTGGCGCCAAGGTTCAGGCCGATGACGGCATTGCGCGGGCGCTGTACCAGACGCGCGCCGATGGCCTCCATGCCCTCGTTGTTGAAGCCGAAGCGGTTGATCGCCGCCTTGTCCTCGGTCAGGCGGAACAGGCGCGGCTTGGGGTTGCCGGGCTGCGGGCGCGGGGTGGCAGCACCGACCTCGATGAAACCAAATCCGGACTTCGCCAGCGGCGCCAACGCCTCGGCGTTTTTGTCATAGCCTGCGGCGAGGCCCACCGGGTTCGGCAGATCAATGCCCGCCAGCGTGGTCTTCAGCCGCGCCGAAGTCACCGGGCCGGGGGCAGGCGCCAGCCCCATGGTCAGCGCCTTGATTGACAGGCCATGGGCGTTTTCCGGATCGGTCTTGTGCAGGGCGGCAAGGGCCAGCTTCTCGGTCAGCTTCATGCCATCTCCTCCGGGAATTGATGCACGCCCTCCGCCAGCGGCAGCGGTTTGGCCCAGACAACATCGCTCAGTCGGATATTGCGGTAGAGATGCGGGAATTCGGCGCCGCCGCGGGAAATCTCCCACTTCAGATCCGCCCCCATTGCAACCGCATCGCAGGCCAGCAGGGTCAGCCCCCCGGCACCGGCAAAATGCTTGGCCGCGGTTTCCGCCGCCTGGGTTGCGGTGGAGAAATGGACGTAACCGTCCGCCACATCAATCGGCGCGCCAGTGGTTTCGCCCGCCGCCTGCAGTGCGGCCCATTCGTCCGCCCGGAAAATCTTGTAAATCAGCATGACGGCCTGATGCCTTGTGTTTGCGGGTGAATCAAGGGGGATTGGCGGCAGCAACCGCGCAGAGCTGACGCAAGGGGAGGCGGCGGCCTGGCTTTTCCCCTTTGACCGGCGCAGGCTTTGGGCGCAGGATTTTCCCAACACAGATCAACAGGAGCGCCCCAAATGATTGCACGCATTCTCACGTCGGTTGCAGCCCTGACCCTCACAGCCGGCGCGGTGGCGGCGGAGTACAAGCTGACCATCCTGCACACCAACGATTTCCACGCGCGGTTCGAGCCGATCAACAAATACGACAGCACCTGCGACGGTGAGGATCAGGCCGAAGGCAAGTGTTTCGGCGGCACCGCGCGGCTGGTGACGGCCATCGCGGAGGCGCGGGCGCGGGCGGAGCATTCGATTCTGGTGGATGGCGGCGACCAGTTCCAGGGTTCGCTGTTCTATACCTATTACAAGGGCAAGGCCGCGGCGGAATTCATGAACCAGCTGGGCTATGACGGGATGACCGTCGGCAACCATGAGTTCGACGACGGCCCGGAGGTGCTGCGCGGCTTCATGGATGCGGTGGGCTTTCCCGTCTTGATGTCCAATGCGGATGTCTCGGGCGAACCGGCGCTGGCAGATGTGCTGAAGAAATCCACGGTGATTGAGCGCGGCGGCGAAAAGATTGGCCTTATCGGCCTGACGCCCGAAGATACGCATGAGCTGGCAAGCCCCGGTAAGAACGTGCATTTTTCCGACCCCGTGGCGGCGGTGCAAGCAGAGGTCGACAGGCTGACCGCGGAAGGCGTGACCAAGATCGTGGTGCTGAGCCATTCCGGATACGGCGTGGATCAGCGGGTGGCGGCGGAAACCACCGGCGTTGACGTGATCGTCGGCGGCCACAGTAACACCTACCTGTCCAACAGGTCGGACAAGGCCGCCGGCCCGTACCCGACAGTGGTCAACGGGGTGCAGATCGTACAGGCCTATGCCTATGGCAAGTTCCTGGGTGAATTGAGCGTGACCTTCGACGATGCGGGCAATGTGACCAGCGCCTCAGGTGAGCCATTGATCATGGATGCTGCCGTCAGCGAAGATGCGGCCACCCTGGACCGGATTGCCGAACTGGCGCAGCCGCTGGATGAGATCCGCAACAAGGTGGTGGCGGAAACGGCCGCACCGGTTGAGGGCAGCCGTGACATTTGCCGGGTGCAGGAATGCCAGATGGGAAATCTGGTGGCTGATGCAATGCTGGACCACGTGCGGGATCAGGGCGTGACCATTGCCATTGCCAACTCCGGCGGTATTCGCGCCAGTCTGGATGCCGGCGCCGTCACCATGGGCGAAGTGCTGACCATCCTGCCGTTTCAAAATACGCTGTCGACCTTTGAAATCAGCGGCGCAACCCTCATCCAAGCGCTGGAAAACGGGGTCAGCCAGGTGGAGGAGGTCAAGGGCCGCTTTCCGCAGGTTGCAGGTCTTACATTCAGCTGGGACGCCTCAGCTGCGCCGAACGAGGGCCGCATCAGGCAAGTGATGGTGGCCGAGGGCGGGGGTTTTGTGCCGATTGATCCGGCAAAGAGATACCTTGTGGTCACCAATGACTATGTCCGCAACGGCGGCGACGGTTATGCGATGTTCGAGGGCGACGACAAGAATGCCTATGATTTTGGCCCGGATGTGGCCGATGTGCTGGCAGAATATCTGGCGGCGCAAGGCCCGTATTCGCCCTATACCGACGGGCGGATTTCGCGGGTGAAATAGGCGCTGTCAACTAGGTCCGAACCGGATCTAATGTTTCGCGCGCGAAACATTCGGGCAGGGGGGCTGCCGCATTATTTTTGGTGATTGTTAACCTATGCCGGCGGTTCGTAAACGGGCTGGCGGGTGGCAGGGGGGCATGGCAGAATGCGGGTCATGGACCACCCGCTGATCGACCTCATCAATGCCCGGATCGAAGCCGCCGAGAAGGATGGCGCCTTTGACAATTTGCAAGGCGCCGGCAGGCCTCTGCCGGACTGCGGCGATCCGGAAAACGCGCTGGTCAACCGGCTGGTGCGCGAAAGCGGCGGGGTGCCGGAGTTCGTGAGCCTGTCGCGCGAGCTGCAGCGCCTGCGGGCAGAGCTGCGCGAGGCCGGCGACCGCAGCCGCCGGCAGGAGATCCTGAAAGAGATGTCGATGATGGATGCCCGGTTGGAACTGGCGCGTAAAGCTTATACGAAATAGGCCGGTTTACCCTTTGATTTCCGGCCATATTTCCGGGTCCAATCCGTCGATGAACGGCGCCAGGACATCGGCGTATTTCTCCCACTTGCCGATTGAGCGCGTGTGCGCCGTCTGCCGCACTTGGGTGTTCGACAGTGTCAGAACCTGGCCCTCGTGGCGTTCCGGGTGGGCCATGTCCTCGACCCAAGTCAGTCCGCAGAAGTCCGCCAGCTTGCGGCTTTGACCCTCGATACCGGCAACGAAATCTTCATAGCGCAGGTCATAGATCCGCCCCGGCATCACTCGCCGCCAGTGCTGCATCAGCCGGCCATAAAGGTTGAACCGGTGCGCCATGGCCTTCAAATCATAGGCATAGGTGAGTGAGCTGCCGGAGAAATAGCCGCGCCAGATCGACAGCGCCACATCGCGCGGATCGCGGCAAAGATGAACAAACCGTGCATCCGGGTAGGCGGTCAGCAGATGGCCCAGCAGCCGGTAATTGTCGGGCATTTTGTCGACATAGGCCGCGGTGCCCTCGGGCATCTGCGGCAGGCGGCTGATGTCCTCGGCTACGAAATTGCGGGCGGCCTCGGGGGTGAAATCCTGACCCTTGTCGATATAGGGATGCAGCAGGAAGGCCGGCACGCCGCGTTCGCCCAAGGGAAACACATCCGGGTGCAGGCCGATCACTGTTTCCGTCAGCGTGGTGCCGGAGCGCGGCATCCCCACCACATAGATCGGGCGCGGGCCGTCAACTTCAGTTTCGGCCGGGGGGATCGCCTCCGGGAAGGCCGCCATGATGCGGCTGAACTGGCGTTCGCTGTCCTCGTAATCATAGGGGTTCTGCGCCGCCATACAGGCGTTTGCCTCGTCGTTGTGGGCGGCAAAGGCGTCCTTGTCGCCGCCTTGGTCGGCTATCCGCGCCAGTGAAAAGCTGACGTTGGCGCGGTCGAGCGAGCGCGGGGCGGCCGCTTTCAGCGCCTTTTGCGCCACCGGCAGCAGCTCTGCGTTCTGTTCACGGCTGTTGAGCCGGGCCAGCATTTCCAGCACCTGGCTGTCCTTGGGGTCCAGATCCAATATCGCCAGGCAATGGGTGCGGGCGGCATCGGACTCTCCGTTGGAGATCAGCTGGCTGGCCAGCCGCCGCCGTGCCTCCAGGTTTTCGGGCGCCAGGGCAACGGCCTTTTGCGCGGCTTCTGTGGCCTCGTCCTGCCGCATCAGCCGGGCCAGCGGCAGGCTGATATTGGTCAGCGCATCCACGTCATCGGGGTTCAGGCGCAGGGTGGCCTGATAGTCTTCCAGCGCGGCCTTTTCGTCGCCAAGGTTCTTCCAGGCCATGGCGCGCAGCCGCAGCATCCGCGGCTGTTTGCCATCGCGGGCGAGCGCATCGCTTGCCGTGGCGATGGCCGCTTCGGGATCATTCTGCACCAGCTGCGCCTGCGCTTTCAGATACAGCGCACCCTGATCAGCGGGCAGATCCGCCAGCACCCGGTCCAGCAGTTTCATTGCGGTCCCGCCCTGCTGCAGGAACAAAAGCGTCTGCGCCAGGTTCTTGCGCGCGTCATGAAAGCCGGGCGCCAGGGCCAGCGCCTTTTTGAAATGCGGCACCGCATCGCGGTGTTTGCCAAGCCCGGACAGGGAGATGCCCGCGATGTTAGGAAAATCCGGATGGGTCTTGTGCCGTTTCATCCCGGCTTTGGACTGTTTCAGCGCCTGTTTGAACTTGCCCTGATTGAGAAAGCCGAACGCTGCCTGGAGGTCGTTCTGAAGAGTCATGAGGCCTATCCGTCTCTTTGTGTCAGGGCGGCTGCTTCCCGGATGTGCGCAGGCACTTTGCGCTGGGGCAGTCCTGGGTTAGAAAATCAGCATGTGCGGACGATTTGCCATAACCCTGCCCAATGATGCAATGGCGCAGCTGTTTGCAGCGCAGCCTGCGAACACTTTGCCGGATGTGCCTGATTATAATGTCTGCCCCACCAATACGGTGCATGCGGTGCAGACCGGGGAGGGGGGCCGCCAGCTGGTGCCCATGCGCTGGGGGTTCCTGCCGCAGTGGTGTACGGCTGAGACCGCCGGGCCGCTGCTGATCAATGCCCGCGCGGAAACCATCGCGCAAAAACCCGCATTTGCCGCCGCCTGCCGCAAACGGCGCTGCCTGGTCCCGGCCACGGGGTTCTATGAATGGACCAAAGCAGGCGACGGCGCCCGGCTGCCCTGGTACATCCGCCGCAGCGACGCAGCCCCCTTGGCCTTTGCCGCCATCTGGCAGAGCTGGGGAGCGGACGACCCGGTCAAGACCTGCGCCATTGTCACGACCGCGGCAAATGAGGCGCTGTCGCCTATCCACCACCGGATGCCATTGATCCTTGAGCCGCAGGACTGGGGCAGATGGCTGGGCGAGGACGGGCCAGGTGCCGCGCGGCTGATGCAGCCGGGGGCGGCGGGCGTTCTGGAATTCCACCGGGTGGATCCGGCGGTGAACTCCAACCGGGCCAGCGGGCCGGAGCTGATTGAGCCGTTTGAGGACGGGGATATCCCGCGCGGCCGGCTGATCTGAGGTTACTCGGCTGCTTGGCGGGACGGCAGGTCGCGCTGCGGCGCGCGGCTCAGGCCATTGGCGGCGATGGCCGCCTTTTGCAGCAGGGCCACAAAGATCTCGCGTTCCGAATCCGTAAGGCCCGTCAGGATGCCTGGCTGGGCGGCCCGCACAACCGGCAGGATCCGTTGCAGCAATGCTTCGCCTTCGCCGGTCAGGCTGACCTCGCGCGCCCGCCGGTCTGCCTTGGAGATCCCGCGGGCCACCAGCCCCTTCTCCACCAGCCGGTCCACCACCTTGCCCAGGGTAGCCCGGTCATAGGCGATGAGCCCGGCAACCGAGGCCTGGTCGATGCCGGGATGGCGGTGGATCGCGGCCAGGGCAGAGAACTGCACCGGGGTAAGGTCGGCACTTTCCTCAGCCATCCGTTCCATGAACTGGGCGACCGAGATCTGATGCAGCCGCCGGATCAGGTGGCCGGGCAGGGTGTGAATGTCCAAAGGGTCGCTGTCCATGGCCTTCTGGTCCTTGCCGGCCTGTTGGGGCCGGTCTGCTGGTCCGGGCCTTCTGCCCGCGGGTCTGTTCACCCTGACTGCCATACTGCCCTGTGCGCAGTACGTGCAAGTTTTATTGCCGCAACTGCGGCATTTGCGGCTTTTCCTTGCCGAAGGCGCGGGGTAGGCATGGGCCATGGCGCTGAAATTCACCTCCCTGCAAGACTTCTATGCCCACGGGTTCGACACCGTGATCGATGTGCGCAGCCCGGCGGAATATGCCGAGGACCATGTGCCGGGCGCAATCAGCCTGCCGGTGCTGGACAATGAGGAACGCGCCGAGGTCGGCACCATCTATGTGCAGGACAGCCCGTTCAAGGCGCGCAAGCTGGGCGCGGCGCTGGTGTTCCGCAATGCCGCAAACCACATCGAGCAGCATCTGAGCCACCATGAGGGCGGCTGGAAACCGCTGGTCTATTGCTGGCGCGGCGGCCAGCGGTCGGGGTCCTTCACCTGGATGCTGCAGCAGATCGGCTGGCGCGCCGAGGTGGTGGCGGGCGGCTACCAGACTTATCGCCGTCTGGTGAATACGGCGCTGTATCAGACTGCATTGCCGCATCGGCTGGTGGCGCTGGACGGCTATACCGGATCGGCCAAAACCGAGGTGCTGACGCGGGCCGGTGCTCTGGGCGTGCAGGTGCTGGATCTGGAGGGGCTGGCCAATCACCGCGGCTCGCTCTTGGGGGACATGCCGACGCCGCAACCGTCGCAGAAGGGGTTTGAATCCGCCCTGGCGGGCGCCTTGATGCGGCTGGACCCCAGCCGCCCGGTGCTGGTGGAGGCGGAATCGAGCAAAGTCGGCCAGCGGATCATTCCGCCTTCGGTCTGGGCGGCAATGAAGCAGGCACCGAGGATTGACCTGCAGGTGCCGGTTGCGGCCCGCTGCCGATATTTGGTGGCGGCTTATGACGACATCCTGTCAGACGCGGACGGTCTGCGCAAAAAGCTGGCCCCCTTGCGCGCGTATCGCTCAGGCGCGGTTGTTGATGGCTGGTTCACCAGCATTGCCAAGGGCGACAAAGCCGGGCTGACCGAGGCGCTGATGGCCGAACATTATGACCCCGCCTACCGCAAATCCCGCACGGCTATTGGCGCAGAGGTTGCCGCCACTGTCGACGCAGAGGCGCTGGATGACGCAGGCCTGGATGCCGCAGCGGCGCAGGTGGCGGCGATCATGTCCCGTCTCTGACAAACGATGCTCCCGCCCGTCGCCGGCACATCAAAGATGCCCCGCTCCCGTTGGGCGCGGCGCTGCGCTGGCGCGCAGCGTGCCTGCGCACCCGGCGGCAAAGCCGCCTGCCAGGCAGCGGGACAGGAGTATTTTCACAAAGGTGAAGCACCGGAACAGGGCTTCTTTCTGGATGAAAATCCCCCGGGGTGAATTGGTCCGCAGGGCCAAGAGGGGCTGGCCCCTGTTCGCCAGGCGCCGCTAGGCACTGAGGGTGATGGCGCCGGGGCTTGACGTTACCTTGCCGATGCGCAGTGCCGGGTATCCGGCTGCACGCAGCCGGTGCAGCAAATCATCAGCCTGATCCGCGGCGACCGCTGCCAGCAGGCCGCCCGCGGTTTGAGGGTCGAACAGCAGGTCCTGCCAGCCAGTGGTTTTCAGTTCCGGTACAGCGGCTTGATTGGCGGGAAACAGCGACGAGCGGATGCCGCGGTCCGCCAGTTCAGCGGCGCCCTGCATCAGGGGGATCTTACTGGTGAAGATTTCTGCGCCCGCGCCGGAAGCCTCGCAGATACCAAGCAGATGGCCAATAAGGCCAAAGCCGGTCACGTCGGTCATTGCGCGGGCGTCCTGCAGGATGCGGGCGGCGGTGCCCTGCGGCTGGCTCATCTGTGCCAGCGCGGCGGCGACCCATTCCCCCTTGGCCAGGCCCGCCATTTCCGCGGCCATCAGCACGCCGGAGCCGATGGGTTTGGTCAGGATCAGCGCGTCGCCCGGTTTGGCACCCGCCAGGGTGATGGCTGGGCGGGGGCAGAGGCCGGTGACGGTGAAGCCGATGGTCAGCTCATCCCCCAGCGAAGTATGGCCGCCGATTATGGCGGCGCCGGCCTGCTGCATGACGTCCGAGGCGGCATCCATGATCTCCTGCAGGGTCCGGGCCTGCAGGCCGGGTGACATCCGCGGCAGGATCAGGTTGGCGGTGGCGGCCTGCGGGTCTGCCCCCATCGCCCAGATGTCGCCAAGTGCGTGCACGGCTGCGATGCGGGTCATCAGGACCGGGTCGCTGGTGAAGCTGCGCAAATGGTCGGTGCTGATCACCTGATTGACGCCGCCGGTGGTCAGAAGTGCGGCGTCGTCGCCGGGCAGCGGGGTGATGTCTTTGCGGTCCGCAGGCGCAAGACCTGCGAGCGCGCCAAGCAGCGCGTCGCGGCCGACTTTGGCGCCGCAGCCGCCGCACATGGGCTTGTCGCCAAGTGCGGCCTCCATGCCCAGTGTGTGTTCGGCCGGAAGGGGCAGCGCGTCCATTGCAGGCAGGTCACGGAACTTCTCCATAAAGGCCTGGTCGATGCGGTCTTTCCAGGTCCACATCATGGGGCCGGCCAAGGTGGTGCCGAAGCGTTCGCCAAGCGCCTCCCTGGCGCCCATGGAGATGAGTTTCAGGTAGTCCTTTTGCGGGCGGTACTTACGCAATGGATCGCCAGTCAGGGTGCTGCGCAGGTTGTGGTACAGCACCGGCGCCTGGCGCACTGCGTAAACGCCGGCCTTGGGACGCGGGGCGAAGTCCATATGGGCGCAGTCGCCGGCGGCAAAGACGTTGGCGGCGGAGCTTTGCAGGGTGTCACTGACCCGGATGAAGCCGTCCTGCAGGTCCAGGCCGCTGTCTGCGAGCCAGCCATAGGGGCGGGCGCCGGCGGCGCCGGTGGTAAAGTCCGACAGGATCTCGCGCCCGTCTTCCAGCACGATATAGCCGTCATGGATGCGCTCGATTTTCGCGTTCTCCTCCAGCCGGACGCCCTGTTCGACCAAAGCGCGGCGGAGTGTTTGGCGGGCCTTTGTGCCAATCGCGCGCAAGGCCTGGCCGCTGTCGATCAGGGTTGCCTGCGCCAGCCGGCCGCGGGATCTGAGAGCAAAGGCCATCGCCAGGATCAGTTCTGCCCCCGCCACGCCGCCGCCGATCACGGCGACATGGGCGGGGGTGTCACCGTCGCGGAACGCGTCCCATTGGGCGGCGAAACGTCCCAGCGGCTTGGCTGGGATCCCGTAGCCGGCAAAGCCCGGCAGGTCCGGCATGGCAGAGGTGATGCCGACATCAACCGAGGCCACGTCATAGGCGATGGGCGGGCGGCCCGGCACATGCACCAGCCGGGCTGCGGTATCGATATGATCCGCCGCGCCCAGCACCACGCGGGCGCCGGCAAACCGGGCCAGACGCACCAGATCGATGTCCAGCTCATCGCGCCCGTAATGGCCCGCGACGAAACCGGGCAGCATGCCGGAGTAGGGCGCAGCGGGGCCGGGGTTGATCACCGTCAGACGGGCGCCGGGCAGGGGCCGCATGCCCCATTTGCGCAGCACCAGCGCGTGGGTGTGGCCGCCGCCGACCAGCACCAGATCGCGGGTCAGCGGCAAGCGGGAGGTGTCCATCACGGTTCAGGCCTTCCTGAGTGGTCTGCGTTCAGTCTTCGGTGGGCGGGGTGTGGGTCGGGTGGCGGCGTTCCTCGTCCTCTGGCGTGTCATGGGTGGCCCAATGGTCATCCTCGCCCGCCGAGGGCATGGTGTCGCGGCTCTCTTGCCGGTGGATATGCACCTTGGCAATGAAATTGGCGGTGATCGGCGCAGTCAGGAACAGGAACAGAGTGATCATCAGCTCATGCACCGAGAAGTATTTCTCAAACGCTGCCGCATGCAGCATCGAGGCCAGCAGCACGCCGCCGACGCCCAGGGTGGTGGCCTTGGTCGGGGCGTGCAGGCGCGACATCGGATCGTTGAGTTTCAGCAGCCCGAAGGAGCCGACAAAACCGAAGACCCCGGCAATTACCAGAAAAGCGGCAACGAGGAATTCAAACAGGCTTTCCATGTCTCACCCTCACTCGATGATATTGCCGCGCAGGATAAAGCGCGCGTAGGCCACGGTGGAGACAAAGCCAAGCATGGCGATGATCATGGCGGCCTCAAAGAAAATCTCGCTCCCCAGCGCCATTCCGTAGAGCACCATCAGGGCGATGGCGTTGATGAACATGGTGTCCAGCGCCAGGATGCGGTCGGCCACGTCCGGCGCGGTGACGACCTTCCAGAGGTTCATCAGCATCGCCAGGGCAAAGCAGGCAAAGGCAAAGGTGGCAGCACTTTCGATCATTCGAAAATCTCCATCAGCCGGCGCTCGTAGCGCTGTTTGATCTCGTCCCGCACCGCGTCCGGGTTGGGAGCATCCAGGCAGTGGACCAAGAGGGCGTGGCCCTCGTCCGAGACATCCGCCGACAGGGTGCCCGGCGTCATGGTGATGGTGCCTGCAAGGGCGGTGATTGCCTCGGGGGTTTTCAGGTCCAGCGGGACGGTGATCCAGTTGGGGCGGCGGTCTGCATTGGGTTTGAACAGCACGATGCGGGCCACGATGATATTGGCCTGCACGATGTCCAGCAGCACCACCAGGATGTATTCCGTGATCTTCAGCGGGCGGCGCAGCTTGGGCCGGTTGGGCCAGTAGGGCTGGGTCACAAACGGGATCAGCACGCCCAGCAGCAGGCCAAATACCAGCGAATTCAGCGACCAGCCATTGACCAGCAAGAGCCAGGTGACGGTCAGCAGAAGCGTGAGCAGGGGGTGCGGGAACAGCCGCCGGATCAGTTTCATTCTGCCGTCCTCCCCAGCACGGTGTCGATATAGGCTGTTGGCGTAAAGAGCTGGGCTGCCGTTGCCTCGGCATAGCGGGTGGCGGGGCCTGCGAATACGGTAAGGGCAATGAGGCCGCCCAGCAGGCCGAAACAGGCGACAAAGGGCAGCTGCGCCGGTCTTGCGGCCAGGTTATCCAGTGGCGGTTCGGCGCTGGTATCAATGTCCTGCGGCGGCAGGCCGTGGCCTTTCCAGAACAGCAGCGAACCGGCGCGGGCCATGCCGATAATGGTGATCAGCGACCCCAGCAGGATCACGGCCCAGATCCACGGCGCCAGATCGACGCCGCGGGTGGCATCCAGCACCAGCAGTTTACCAAGGAAACCCGACAGCGGGGGCATGCCCGCAAGCGCGATGGCGGCGGCAAAGAACAGCGCGGAGATCAGCCCGGTCTGCGGCATCGGCAGCTGCGGCAGGATCCATTGGCCCTGCCGTTCCATCACCAGATCGGCAACCAGGAACAACAGCGCCGCGGCCAGGGTGGAATGCACCAGATAGTACAGCGCCGCTGCCGCGGCGGTCTGGGTGAACAGCGAAATGGCGATCAGCAGCGTGCCCATCGAGGCGATGGCGCCAAAGGCCGCAAGCCGGCCCAGCTTCTTGGAGCCGAGAACACCGATGGCGCCGGCGCCAAGGGTCAGCAGGGCGGCGGGCAGCAGCCAGGTCTCGGTCAGGCCGGCGGTGGCCTGAACCTCGGGGCCGAAAATCAGCGTGTACATACGCAGGATCGAATAGGCGCCGACCTTGGTCATGATGGCAAACAGGGCCGCCACCGGCATCGGCGCATTGGCATAGGCCGAGGGCAGCCAGAAATGCAGCGGCAGCAGCGACGCCTTGATGGCAAAGACCAGCAGCAGCATCACAGCACCAACGCGCAGCAGGGCGGTATCCTCAGCCGGGATCTGGGCCACTTTCACCGCGAGGTCGGCCATGTTCAGGGTGCCGGTCACCGAATACAGCGTGCCAAGCGCAAACAGGAACAGGGTGGAGCCAAGCAAGTTGAACACTACATACTGAACCCCGGCCTGAAACCGGCGGGTGCCGCCGGAGTGGATCATCAGGCCATAGGAGGCGATCAGCAGCACCTCGAAGAACACAAACAGGTTGAAGGCGTCGCCGGTCAGGAATGCGCCCATGATGCCCATCAGCTGGAACTGGAACAGCGCGTGGAAATTGGCGCCGCGGGTGTCCCAGCCGGAGCCGATGGCATAGAGCAGGACCGGCAGCGCCAAGAGCGAGGTCAGCACGATCATCATCGCTGACAGCCGGTCCAGCACCAGCACAATGCCAAAGGGCGCGGGCCAGTCGCCCAGCTCATAGACCTTGACGGTGCCGTCCAATGTCTGGGCGGCCAGGGTCAGCGACACGGCGGCCAGCAGCACCACGCTGGCCAGCGAAAAGATCCGCTGCAGGTCCAGATGGTGGCGCACCGCCATGATGATGAACGGCGCCACCAGGGCAGGCAGCACCACCGGCGCAATCAGAAGGTGGTCGATCATGCGTCGTCTCCTGCGCCTTCGGGCTCAACCGGCATGGCAGTGCTGTCATCGCGCGACGACAGATAGGCCCCCAGCGCGATCATCACAACCACGGCGGTCATGCCGAAGGAGATCACGATGGCGGTCAGCACCAGCGCCTGCGGCAGCGGATCGGTATAGGCGACCTCCTCGTATTTGTTGAGGATCGGCGGCGCGCCGGTTGCCAGCCGCCCGGTGGCGAACAGGAAGACATTGACCGCATAGGTGATCAGTGACAGGCCCAGGATCACCGGGAAGCTGCGGCGGCGCAGGATCAGGTAGATGCCGGCCGCGGTCAGGATGCCGACGGCAGAGGCGACGAGAAGTTCCATATCTATCCCTCCGTCCCGGTCTTGTCCGCGTCATCGCGCGCCGGGTTGATGTCCATCGCGTGTTCCGTGCTCATCCCTGGCTGCCAGGCAAAGCGCGACAGGCTTTCCAGTGCCAGCAGCACCGCGCCAACCACCGCCAGGAAGACGCCCAGGTCGAACAGGGCGGCTGTGGCCCATTCGAATTCCTCCAGCGGCGGCCAGTGCAGGTAGCCGAAATCGCTGGTCAGGAAGGGCATGCCGTTGAACCAGGCTCCCATGCCGGTGGCGGCGGCAATCAGCACGCCCGACCCGATGATAGCGTGATAGGGGTAGCGCTGGCGTTCAGTGGCCCAGGCAAAGCCCGACGCCATGTATTGCATGATGATCGCAATTGCCGCGATCAGCCCGGCGATAAAGCCGCCGCCCGGCAGGTTGTGGCCGCGGAAGAAGATATAGGCCGCCACCATCAGCGCCAGCGGCATTATCACCCGCGTTGCCACCACCATCATCAGCGGATGCGCGTCGCCGGCCTGCGGCAGGTCGGGCTTGCGGTTCAGAAGATGGGCGCGCACACGGCTGCTCAGCACCGCTTCGGTCAGGGCAAAGATCACCATGGCGGCGATGCCCAGCACGATGATCTCGCCAAAGGTGTCATAGCCGCGGAAATCGACCAGGATCACGTTCACCACATTGGTGCCGCCGCCGCCCTTGTAGGAGTTGGCAAGGTGGAAGTCCGAAATGGTCGGGAAGGCAAAATCACGCATCAGCAGCGCATAGATCAGCCCGCCGGCACCCAGACCGGCGACCACAGATATCGCGCCATCGCGGATGCGGGTCAGGGCCGGGGTTTCAACCGGGGTTTCCTTGGGCATGAAATTCAGCGCCAGCAGCATCAGGATGATCGTCACCACCTCGACCGAAATCTGGGTCAGTGCCAGATCAGGCGCCGAGAGGTAATTGAACGACATTGAGACAACCAGACCCACAACGCCGATCAGCACCAGCGACAACAGGCGGTTGCGGTGTTTGGCGACGATGAACAGCGTCGCCACAACCAGCGCGAACCAGCCGAGCACGGGCAGCAGGCCCGGCTTCTGCAGCTCACGCGTGGTCGCACCCAGTGTGCCGCCCTGATAGGCGTAAAAGGCGATGGCAACAGTAAAGGTGACCATGACTGCCGCATAGCGGGTCAGGTTGCCATTGTGCAGCCCTTCGGTCGCGCCTTGGCCCAGGCGGGTAAAGGCATCGATCATGGCGTCGAAAATGACCTTGGCTTCGGGGCGGGGCAGGGCGTTCCAGATCCGCTCCAGCGGCCTGTGCAGCGCCAGCAGCACCGCGCCGCCCAGCACGGCAAAAAGGGACATGTACAGCGCCGGAGTCAGCCCGTGCCACAGTTTGAGCGAGTAATAGGGCAGTTTCTCGCCGCCGATCACCGCGCTGGCGGCAGTGGCGACCATCGGACCTGCGATCTTGGCCGAAGCCAGGCCGATCAGCACTACCAGCACCACCAGAAAGGCAGGCCCCATCCACATGCCGGAGTTGGGGTCATGCGGGTGT
The DNA here is from genome assembly GCF_021654205.1 of Leisingera sp. MMG026. NCBI lineage: Bacteria > Pseudomonadati > Pseudomonadota > Alphaproteobacteria > Rhodobacterales > Roseobacteraceae > Leisingera > Leisingera sp. MMG026. Next base: position 46,590 of record NZ_JAKFZM010000028.1, read on the forward strand.
GCGGGATAGTCGTCGCGCTTGGGGCCGAAGAAGACATGGGCAATGAAGCGGAAGGAATAGGCGGCAGAGAACAGCGCCGCCACGGAGGCCAGCGCAGGGATCACCAGATGCGAGCCGTTCCAGACGGTATGGGCGGCTTCCTCCAGCATCATTTCCTTGGAAAGGAAACCGTTCAAGGGCGGGATGCCGGCCATCGACAGCGCCGCGACCATGCCGATGGTGAAGGTGACCGGCATCAGATGCCGCAATCCGCCAAGGCGTTTGATGTCGCGGGTGCCGGCCTCGTGATCGACAATGCCCGCGGTCATGAACAGCGCCGCCTTGAAGGTGGCGTGGTTGATGATGTGGAACACGGCCGCCACTGCGGCGATCTTGGTGCCAAAGCCCAAGAGCATGGTGATCAGCCCCAGATGGCTGACGGTGGAAAACGCCAATAGCGCCTTGAGGTCATCCTTGAACAGCGCAATCACCGCGCCCAGCAGCATGGTCACAAGGCCGGTGGTGGCAACGATATAGAACCACTCGGGCGTGCCGGCGAGGACGGGCCACATGCGGGCCATCAGAAACAGCCCGGCCTTCACCATGGTGGCAGAGTGCAAATAGGCCGAGACGGGCGTGGGTGCTGCCATCGCATGCGGCAGCCAGAAATGGAACGGGAACTGCGCCGATTTGGTGAAGGCCCCCAGAAGGATCAGGATCAGCGCGGGCAGATACAGCGGCGAGGATTGAATGGCGTCTTTGTTTTGCAGAATGACGCTCAGGTCATAAGAGCCTGCGATATGGCCCAGGATCAGCATCCCCGCAATCATCGCCAGCCCGCCGGAGCCGGTGACAGTCAGCGCCATCCGCGCGCCCTGGCGGCCTTCGGGCAGGTGTTTCCAATAGCCAATGAGCAGGAAGGAGCTGAGCGAGGTCAGCTCCCAGAATACCAGCAAAAGCAGAATGTTATCGGACAGAACGATACCAACCATCGCGCCCTGGAACAGCAGCAGATAGCTGTAGAACTGGCCCATCGGGTCTTCGCGCGACAGGTAGAACCGGGCGTAAAGGATGATGAGCAGGCCGATGCCCAGGATCATTGCCGCAAACAGGAAGCCCAGCCCGTCAAGAAAGAAATTGGCATTCAGACCCAATGCGGGCAGCCAGCTGGCAGAGGCATGAATGGTTTCGCCGCGGAACACGGCCGGGATATGCAGCATCAGCCCGATAAAGGCGAGCAGGCTGGTAAGCCCGGCGGCTGAGGCTGCCGCATTGCGTCCCGCGCGGATCAACAGCGCTGGGAAGACGGCTCCGAGAAAGGGCAGGGCCGCAATCAGGAATAGGGACACGTGCAGGTCTCCTGTCGGGTTGGCGCGTCGTTTTTGGACCAGTGCTAAGCAATTTTCTTGCCCAGAACCACCCCCGCCGGCCCGGATGCGGTAATAATGACGCAGCCAGAGACGGGAATCTTACGCTCGTTAGGGCCATAATTGGGCAGTGTCCGTCCAATAACAAGAACTTGACCGGCGGTATTGGCCTGTTTCTGGTGATTGCGGCCTCATGGCCTGCTAGGTCTTGGGGCAACGGCCCGGGTCCGGGCAGTCAGCGGGCGGTCGGATTGAAAGGAAAGCGGCGGGATGGCGGCGCAGGAAAACACAGGTAAACGCGGAGTGTCCCGCCGGCTGGCGCTGCTCGGCGGTATTGCAGCGGCGGCTGGTGCGGGGATCTGGTGGCAGCGCAGGCAGCCTCCGGACCATGATCACCCGCGGCTGACCGTAGCCGAGGCTTTTGCCCAGGCGCAGGCCGGGGAGATTACCTTGGTGGATATCCGCACGCCGCAGGAATGGCGCGCCTCGGGGGTGCCGGTGGGCAGCCATCAGATCGACATGCGCCGCGACGACTTTATAGCAGCCCTGCAAACCGCGGCGGGGCCGGACCCGGCTTTGCCTGTGGCGCTGATCTGCGCCCGTGGCGTGCGGTCGGCCCGGCTGACGCTGGCCCTGGCGCGGGCGGGATTCAGCAATGTGTTTGACGTGCCCGAAGGCATGCTGGGATCCGGTGCAGGACCAGGCTGGATTGCCGCCAACCTTCCGGTGGCGCGATGGGAGGGATGATGAAGACTTGGAAAACAGCCGCAGCCGCAGCGCTGCTGTCTGCGGCGTGGGGCGGCGCGGCAGTTGCTGCCTGCGGTTCAGAGGCCGGCGCGTGTGAGGTTGCGGATGGCGCGTATCACATCGCGCTGCCCGCTGATGCGAACACCCCGCCGCCTGTGGTAATGTTCTTGCATGGCTACGGCGGCAGCGGCGCGCAGGTGATGCGCAACAGGGCGCTGTCCGAAGGGCTGACTGCGCGCGGCTATGCGGTGATTGCACCTGAGGGGCGCAAACGCGGCGGCAGCGGTCCGCAGTCCTGGGGCTTCGGGCCGTTCACCGAAGGCCGGGATGAGGGAGCGTTTTTTGCGTCTGTGCTGACAGATGCCTCGGAACGGTTTGGCACATCCTCTGCGCAGACGGTTCTCGCAGGGTTCTCAGCGGGTGCCTTTATGGTGCATTACCTGGCTTGCAGCAATCCGGCGGCCTTTGCTGCTTATGCGCCGGTGTCCGGTGCGTTCTGGCGGCCGCAGCCTAAGACTTGCGAGGGGCCGGTGCGCCTGTTGCAAACCCACGGCTGGCGCGATGAGGTGGTGCCGCTGGAGGGGCGTATCCTTGGCGGCGGGCGCTGGGAGCAGGGCGATGTCTTTGCCGGGCTTGAGGTTTGGCGCGAGGCGAACGGCTGCGCGTCGCACGCGCCGGTCAAGGCTTGGAGCGCGGACAGCCTGATGCACCGCCGCTGGGATTGCGGGCCGGGGGCGGAGATCGAACTGGTGTTGTTTGACGGCGGCCACACTGTGCCCGAAACTTGGGCGGGCCTGATGGCCGAATGGTTCGAAGATGAACCGGCAGTGCGCTGACGCTTGGGGGCTGTAACGAACGGAGCGCTCCCGCCCCTGTAATCGAAATCAAAGATTTCCATCAAAGCGTTGGGCCAGGCAGCGCGCCCTGCGGGCGCGCTGCTGTTGCATGCCGCCGCGAGGCCGGCATTTTTGAGGATAGCGGCGGGTACTTGCGCAACCGCGCCGCGCGCCGGCGCGGCGCTTGGCCCAAGACCGTCAAGGGTGTCCCGGCGCAGCCGGGGATCCTTCGGTCGCGGGAGCTCCCCGCTGACGTGCAGGTTTATTCCGCCGGAGTACCGCGGGCGGTGCTGCCTTCCAGCAGGGCCTTCAGGTCAGCCCGCGCAACGCGGGCGGCACGGGTGATCTGGGGTTCGGTGAATTCCTCGCGCGTGGCCATCCAGTTGCGGATGCGGTTCACTGTCTTCACCCCGGACAGTGCAGACAGCGGCACTGCCAGCACCAGCGACAGCGCAATCGGCGCCAGCCACAGCGATACGGTGCCGCTGAGGATCCCGGCCCAGAGCGCCAACCCGCTGACGGTTTCCAGCGCATGGCAGGTGATCAGCGTGCGCAATGAATAGCTGCCGCCGTCGCGGGCCTGCGGTTCCCAGCCGCGCTGCAAGCCTAAGGCGGTACGGAACACCGCGATCATCTGCTGCACCATCAGGATCGGCGCATATAGGATCGCCAGCAGGACCTCGGACACAAAGGACAGCGCAAAATGCACTGGACCGCCGTATTCCGAGAACCGGCTGCCGGTCAGCGGCAGCGCCGTTGCGGCCAGCATCTTGGGCGCCAGCAGCATCGCGTAGATCAGGATGATCACCAGCACGTGTTTGGGTTCCGACATATCCGGCCAGCTGGGGCGGAACGGGTTGGCCTCGCTGAAGTAGCTGATCACCGAGGCCTCGTCGCTGCGGCCGATGATGGCCCAAAGCACCAGCAGCGCAAACCACACCGGTGCCATCAGATAGCCGATGGCGCCGGCAAACAGGTGAAAGCGCGAGATCGCCCGGAAACCCTTGGCGTGCAGCAGGTTCAGGTGCTGGAGGTTGCCCTGGCACCAGCGCCGGTCGCGCAGGATGTGGTCGATCAGGGTGGCCGGGGTTTCCTCGTATGATCCGCGGATGCGGGGCAGAAAACGCACCGACCAGCCCGCGCGGCGCAACAGGCCTGCCTCGACAAAATCATGGCTCATGATCAGCTTGTCGCCGCCGCCAAAGCGCGAACGCAGCAGCGGCAAGCCGGCACAGGCGGCAAAGGCGCGGGTGCGGATGATTGCGTTATGGCCCCAATAGTTGCCCTCGTGGCCTGCCCAGCGGGCCAGCCCTTCGGCCAGGGCGAGGCCATAAACACCATTGGCGAACTGCTGCATGCGGCCAAAGACCGACTGGGCGCCGATCAGCTGCGGATAGCTTTGGATCAGGCCGGCGCCGGGATCGCGGGCCAGCGCATCGGCCAGCCGGGCAATGGCGCGGCCGGTCATCAGGCTGTCGGCGTCCAGCACCAGCATCGCCTCGTAATCCGCCCCCCAGCGGCGCACCCAGTCAGAGATATTGCCGACCTTGCGGCCCTCATTGTCGGCGCGGCGGCGGTAATACAGTTCAGTGCCTTCCGGCAGCATGCTGCGCAGCGCCTCGACACTGGCGCGCTCCTGTGCGGCAATGGCGTCGTTGCGGGTGTCGGACAGGATGAACATCGCATATTCATGCTGACCGCCGCGGCCATGAAGTTCCTGCAGCATGGTCTGGGCGTTGCCCAGCACGTACCACGGCACCTCGTTGTAGACCGGCATCAAGAGTGCCACCTTCATCGGGCGGGCCGCGCCGCGGACCACGGTCTTTTCCCGGCGGGACAGACCGTAAAGGCCCAGCAACACGGTCGAGACGGTAAAGGCGATCCAGAAGAAGTTGAAGGCGATCAGCGCCAGCAGGATCAGCTCCAGCAGCGAAAACCCGTCAGCCGTAAACCAGCCCCGCATCACCCAGGTCAGAACGCCGGTTGCCAGCATCGCCGGCGAGAAGGCCAGCAGCCGCCACAACGCCACCTGGCGCGGCGCGGCACCGCCGGGGGCTTCGGCATCGTGAAAGTCCTTGCTGAAATCCTGTTCCGGCATCGCCAGCGGCTGTTCCGGGGGCATCAGATCACATGCAGTCATGCGGTCCACCTGTATAGCCAGACCTCGGAAGCGGCATTGCCGTCCTTCCTGAGCTGGGCGCGCAGTTCAACGTGATCCCGCTCACCGGGATCAAAATAGAAGGCCAGCCGCAGACCGCCGGTTTCGGGGTTGTGCTGCAGCACGCCTTCGCTGGTCGCCACATGGGGAGAGTGGATGTGGACGTCAAGAGTGTCCGGGCCGCCGTCAAACAACGGGTGGGCATCGAAGTCGATGGTCATGATCCGGCCCGGCCCGCCGAAGATCCGTGCGCCCTCGGCGGTGTCGATCACCCGCGGCATCGACAGCACCGGCTCTTCGCCCCAGGTGAGACGGTAATTCAGGTTCACCTCGGATCCGGCGGCATAGGGCTCGCGCGGGCGCCAGTAGGCGACGATATTGTCGTAGATTTCCTTGTCCGCCGGGATCTCAACCAGGGTGACGGCGCCTTTGCCCCAGTCTTCCTTGGGTTCGACCCACAGGCAGGGGCGGTTGTGATAAAAGGCTTCCAGGTCGTTGAACTCCGACAGTCTGCGCGGGCGCTGCATCAGGCCAAAGCCTTGCGGGTTCTCATCGACAAAGGACGAGACCTGCAGACGGGTCGGATTGGCCAGCGGCCGCCACAGGGTCTCGCCATTGCCATTCAGCACCAGCAACCCGTCGCTGTCATGCACCGCCGGGCGGAAATCATCGAAACGATTGCGGTTGGTGGCGTCGAACAGGAACATCGAGGTGAGCGGCGCAAGACCTGCGTGGCTCAGCTCCTCGCGGGCGAACAGGGTTGCCTCCACATCCATCACCGCGCTGCTGCCGGGGGTGATGGTGAACCGGTAGGCGCCGGTCACGGACGGCGAATCCATCAGCGCATGCACCACCATAGAGCGCTGGCCGGGGGCGGGGGCCTCAAGCCAGAACTCGGTGAATTCGGGGAATTCCTCGCCCTCGGGGTCGGCGGTTTTCAGCGCCAGGCCGCGGGCCGAGAGCCCATAGGCGTTGCCGGTGCCGATGGCGCGGAAATAGCTGGCGCCCTGAAAGACGCAGAATTCGGTTTTCTGGCCGGGTTCGGCCTGCTCGGTGCGCAGGCGCAGGCCGGAATAGCCCAGATCACCCTCGGTCGTCAGATCCGGCGCCTTGTCGTTTTTGTCGAACAGCGACAGGTCAAAGCCGATCCGCTCAGCCATGCCGTTTGCCACCGTGTTCACCTGAACGGCGCGCGGGAAATAAAGGCCGGGCAGGAAGAAATCGACGTTATAGCTGCGGTCGGTCCCCGCCCACAGCGCGTCCTTGGTGCGGAACCAGCGCGATTTATAGTCGTCATATGACTGGTCCAGCCAATCCTGCGGCACCATCGGGCGCTCGGCAAAGGGTTTGGCGGCCAGTGCACGGGCCTTGGCCACGACAACATCGCGGGTAAAGGGCATGGCCTCCCGTGCCACAGACGGCAATGCGGCAAGCGCGGTGCTGCCAAGTGCGGCAGCCAGAAAGGAACGGCGGGTGAAAGAGCTCATTTCTTGGCTCTCCATGGCTGGGACTTGAACCAGGCAGCGCCGTAAGCGCAACCAATGATTAGGAAAAAACCAAACAGATTGGCGAATGCCGTGGTCATAACCGCGCGGTCCGTATGGTCAAGCGCAAAGCCGATGAAACGCGCCAGTGCCATCGAGAATACAAACACCGCAAGCGATTGCTGGCCGACTTTGGTGATGACCTGCAGCAAAACCGCCCAGATCCGCGCAGCAGCGGAACTGCCGTTGGCGATCAGCCGTTTGCCGCCTTCGCCTGCTGCGACCCAGCCCAGATAGGCCAGCGCCAGGAAATGGGCATAGCGCAGCAGGCCAAAGTCGGTTTTCTCGCGCCATTCGCCGATGGCATCGCGGCCCGGCTTGATCAGGTCGGCCAATTCGGGGCTGGCAGATTTGACCCAGGTGAAGACTTTCCACGAGCCATAAGGCGCCGACAGGATCAGAAAGGCGGCGGCCAGCACGATCAGCACTTTGGAAACCGGCGGCTTCGGCAGCCAGCCTTTCATAAAGGCAAAACCAGTGAAAAACAGCAGCTGCCAGCCGAAGGGATTAAAGAACCATTCGCGTTCCGACCAGGGTTCTGCGGGCAGCGACACACCATCAGGACCCAGGCCGATCATATAGGGGTTGGCGGTCAGCCAGATCAGCACTGATATGGCTGCAACGGCCCAAAGGCCGATCTTTTCCAGACCCATCATCACCGGCATCAGCATCAGCACCACCAGATACATCGGCAGGATGTCAAAGTAGTTCGGCACATAGGTCAGGGTGAACAGCCCGACCAGCTGGGTCATCGGATCCTTGAAGAAATGGCCGAGATTCAGAGAGTTCACATAGCTCTTCTCGAACCCGCCATAGAGGTCGATGGCAGCCATGGAGACGGCAATGAACACAAACAGGCCGATATGCGCCCAGAACACCTGCCAGCAGCGAAATGCAACGCGGGCGGTGCCCAGCCACCAGCCTTGTTTGGCGAAAGAGCCGCCAAAGGCAATGGCCGAGGCCATGCCGGAGCAGAATACAAAGATCTCGGTTGCGTCCGAGAACCCGAAACGGGCCGGGATCCAGCCGGTCCAGCGGTTGCCCGGGATGTGGGCGGCCAGGATGATGAACATGGCAATGCCACGGTAGAAGTCGAGCCGCGGGTCGCGCACACGCGGCTGCGCCGCTTGCGGCGGGGGGGCTGCGCGGTTGGCGACGCCGGGATCGTTCTGAGGCCCGGGGAAGGGCGCAACGCTGGACATTTTTGTTTTTGGTCCTTGAAGGTCTTATTCGGCAGGAACGCTTGCAGCACCGGGAGAGTTCCGGCCTTCGGCGATCAGGGTGCGGCGGGCAAGCGCGTAATTGTCCTCGGCGCCGCCGCGCTTGGCACGGCGGTCATCCAGGATTGCCTCGACCGCGTCAAGCTGGCCTGAGCGGATTCCCGCGTCTATGGTAATGCGTTCAAAAACATCGCGTTGCGCGTGGCTGCCGCCGGCCAGCTGCATGCTGCCGCGGGCGGACGCAAGATGGCTGAAGGCGGATTTGTAATTGCCGTCGCCAAAGGCTTCCAGCCCGTCAGCCGCAGCGCAGCCCGGATCACCCATGCGGGCGCAGGCTTCGGAGCCGCCCTGTTTGGCGTCGGCATGAATGCGCTGAACCAGCTTGCGGGCGTCTTCCTTGCGGTGGCCGGTGAGGGCCAGCAGATAATGCAGGTCGGCGAAAATCAGGCTGCCGTCCTCGGTCCGGTTGGCGCAAAGGTCCGACAATTCTTCCCAGCGGCTGCCGGCATCGACGCCTTCCAGCTCCAGCCGCACCAGCAATGAGGTGGCGTTGGAGATGTCGCGGTAGTCGTCGGTTTTGTCCTTGCGCACTTCGGTGTCGTACAGCGCAAGTGCTTCGTCCATTTGGCCCAGGTCCAGATGCATCAGCGCCTTGTGCCACCAGACGTGATAGCGGAAGTTGTTGCAATGGGCCCAGGCCTCTTCGCGGCCGTGCAGCCATTCCAGCCCCGACTTGGCATTGCCGGTCATGTCATGCACATGCGCCACCGCATGCAGGCCCCAGGCATCATCCGGCGCCATCCACAGCGCCTGGCGGCCGGCATTGGCCGCGCGTTCAAACTCGCCGGTTTCCTCCAGCGCAAAGGAGTGGCAGCCCAACAGATAACCGCGGCCCGCGTGGTCGGGCGCATAGGCCGGCATCACCCGTTCAACGGATGCGCGCATGCCTTTGGGGTCGCCAAGGATAAAGCGGATGCCATGGCTGAGCTTCATTGCCAGGGTATCCTGCGGGAAGATGTCCAGCACCTCTTCCATCCGGCGGATGGCCTGGCTGGGGCGGCCGGCCAGCCAGTTTTCCAGCGCATCGATATATTTGCGTTCCCGCGGCAGGGCACCTTCGTACTGCGCCTTGGCATCGCGCAGGGCGTCCTGCGCTGTGGGAAGCAGCTCCCGGCGGCCCAGCATCAATAAGGACAATCCTTTGATCGCATGGGCCAGGGCAAACTCCGGCGCCGACTTCAGAACCGCGCCCAGGTGATCGGCGGTTATTGCGGCATGCGCCAGAACGCCCATCTGCACGGCATTCCAATCCCGCAGCGCCGCTGCATCGGTCAGGCTGCTGTCTTGGCCGAAAATATCATGCATCATAGGAGTCCAATCTTTTTCAAATTAAGCGCGGGTTCCGTGTCCTGATGAAAGAGTAGTTCATCGGATTGGTCCGGGCGAACCCCGCTCGCGGTTTGGTGATGGCCTGTGTGTGCCTGACAGTCAAATTCGCCGGATGTGTAGGATTTCCGGGGAAATTTTTGCAAGCGAAAGGGTTAAGGAGCGGCGAAATGACCGCTGATTTGGCGGTGATTTGCCGGAAATTGTAACACTTGGCGAAAAGCCGCCGCGAAAGGCGGTGCTTAGCTTGGCCCAAAGGGGTCGCCGGCGTCCAGAATCTCCTCTGTCCCTTCACCGCAAGCGGGGGGCGCGTGCCGGTATGTTACAGGCGTGCGCGAGAAATTCAGCGGGTTGCCCAGCAGTTTGACCGGGCCGGCCGCGCTGTCCATGCCGATGGCCATATTGCGGGCCGCGACCTGATCAGTGGCAAACAGCGTCTCCAGATCCTGAACCGGTCCTGCGGGAACCTTGCGGGCCTCCATCGCTGCCAGCACCTCCTGTGTGGTGAACCGCTGCACCGACGGGATCAGGACCCCGTTCAGCGCGTCGCGGTTCTGCAGCCGGGCCGGGTTGGTAGCAAAGCGCGGGTCCTCGGCCAGGCCTTCCAGTTTCAGGTACGCCATAAAGCGTTGGAACTGGCTGTCATTGCCCACCGCCAGGATCACATGCCCGTCCGAGGTCTCATAGACGCCATAGGGCATGATGCTGGGATGCTCATTGCCGCGGCGCTTGGGGATCTGGCCGGTGTTCAGGTAAGCGGTGCCTTCGTTGATCAGCCAGGCGATCTGCGCATCGACCAGGGCGAGGTCGATCTGCTGGCCTTCGCCTGACTTTACGCGGTGGTGCAGGGCCGACAGGATACCGATGCAGGCATACATTCCGCACATGACGTCTGCGATGCCAACGCCTGCCTTCATCGGTTGGCCGTCAGGTTCGCCGGTCAGCGACATGATGCCGCCGAACCCCTGCGCCATGATGTCATAGCCGGGCTTGTGGCTGTTGGGCCCGGTCTGGCCGTAGCCGGAGATTGAACAGTAGATCAGGCCCGGCAGATCATCCTTGAGGCTGGCGTAATCCAGCCCGTATTTTGCCAGCCCGCCGGGTTTAAAATTCTCGATCAGGATATCAGCCTCAGCTGCCAGCCGACGGATTGCCTGCTGTCCGTCTTCTGTAGCGATATCAATGGCAACCGAGCGTTTGTTGCGGTTGGCGGCCATGAAATAGGCCGAGAGATCGGATTGGTTGCCGTCCGCATCGGTCACATAGGGCGGACCCCATTGGCGGGTGTCGTCGCCGCCGGTCCTGGGGTTCTCCACCTTGATCACCGTAGCGCCGAGGTCGCCCAAAAGCTGGGTGCAGGTGGGGCCTGCCAGGATGCGCGAGAGGTCCAGCACCTTGACGCCTTTCAGCGCACCATGGGGAAGAAGATCAGATCCGGCCATCATAGCCTCCGCGCTCGATCACTGCCGAGATGACGGTGAATGTGTCTGCCTGCATCGCGTCTTGCAGGGCGGCGCGCAGTTCCGCGCGGCTGGTTACTGTCTCCCCGTTGCCTCCGAATGCCCGGCCCATCGCAGCGAAGTCATGCGCGGCAAAATCAACCCCGCTGTTGGCGAGCTGACGCTGGCGCTGCTTGAGTTCAATCAGCGCCAGGCTGGCATCGGCAAAGACCACAAAGATCGGCGCCAGGCCCAGTTCCGCCGCGGTGGAAAGCTCGCCCGCCACCATCAGGAAACCGGCATCGCCGGAGAAGCTGACCACCGGGTGGTCAGGCTGCGCCAGCTTGCGTCCGATTGCCATCGGCACCGCACAGCCCATGGTGCACAGCGCCGATGACTGGATCAGTCCGCGCGGCTCATGGCATGGCCACATCTGGCTCAGCAGGATCCGGTGCGCACCGCTGTCGGCTGTGGCAAGGGTTTCCGGCGGCAAGGTAGCGCGGCATTCGGCAATGACGCCCGCCGGACCCCATGCGTCGTCACGGGGGAAGGCGCCGGCCAGGGCTGTTTTTACAGCGGCAGGGCGGCCGTTCGTCCAGGTTTCGCGCGGTACGGTGCCATCGGACAGGGCCTTTAGCGTTGGCGCAATGGCGGTCAGAAAATTCAGCCCGGCCTGGTGCATGTAATGGGTGTTGGCCACAGGCGCGATGTCGATCACGTTCTGGGTTTTCACATCCCAGGCATTGCGCCAGCCGGGGCGCATCTCAATCGGGTCATAGCCGATGGAGAGGACCAGATCGGCCTCCTGCACCAGTGGCAACAGATGTGTGTCTGCCAGCGGCGACAGGCCTGCGCCGCCAAGGCAGAGCGGATGGTTCTCGGCAATGATCCCCTTGGCCTTGTAACTGGTAATGAACGGTATCTGGTGTTTTTCCACAAAGGAGCGGAGGGCAGAACCGGCATTTTCCTGCAGCGCATCGAGGCCGATCACCGCCAGCGGGCGCTCTGCCGTTTCCAGCCAGGAGCGCGCCTGCGCCAGCGCTTCACCGCTTGGCACGGCCGCACTTGCAGGCGCGCGGCGGTGGCCGCGATCTCTGGCCGCCGCATCGGCCACTGAGATCGGCACATCGATATGCACCGGGCCGTTTCGAGCCTCGGTTGCGATGGCGACCGCTTTGTCGGCGATCAGATCGGCAGCTTCGGCGTCTAAACGGAACGTCGCTTTGGTGATCGGGGTGAACACTGCGCGATGGTCAAGCACCTGGTGGGTGTAACTCTGCTCCTCTGCTGCATCGACGCAGCCGGTCAGCACCAGCACCGGCACCCGGTCCTGATGGGCGTTGGCGACCACATTGATGCCGTTCAACGCGCCGGGGCCGAGGGTGGCAACCAGAATGACCGGTGCGCCGTCAGCGTGATGCACCCCTTCGCCGATGAAGCCGGCGCAGTTTTCATGCTTTGCCAGGTGGAACGTGATGCCCGCGCGTGTCAGCGCATCCACCAGCGTCAGCACCTCGCCGCCGGGCATGCCAAAGGCGTGGCGGCAGCCCGCCTCAAAGAGGCGGCGGGCCAGAACGTCAGCTGTGCGCAGGATCTCTGTCATCTTGTCCGTCCAATCCGTTGATTTGCGGCCAGATTGCCGAGGATACGCCCGCGTGCAAGCCCTCTCACGCCAGTGTGAGAAATGCTGCGGCGGAAATCGGCGCATTTCATGCGCTTTTGGGTATTTTAAACCAGAAAGAAGCGGAAGGAGCTATTGCTGTGCTCTTTCAGCGATCCGCGCAAAGCGATTATCCAGCTGGTCTGCCAGGGCTTTCAGCTCAGCACCGCCTTCGTCGATGTAGGGCGCAAAGACATGGGACGGCAGCTTGTAGGCAAGGGTGGCGCTGCCGTCCTCCTCCTCGGTCACATAGATTCTCACCGGGGCTTCGATCATCGCAGCTGTAGACAGTGCCAGGATCTTTACCGCGAAATCATTGTTGAACAGGCCGATGACCCGGTTACCCGGAAGGGTGATGCCGCGGGCGGCTGCGGCCTTGGTGGGGCCTGCCTGGGTGACCACACCCATGCCCTCAGTCTTGGCGGCGGCTTTGACGTCCTTGATCAGCTGCCCGTAGGGCTTTGACGTCTCATGCACTGCCCAGCCGTCGCGTGGAGCAATGTTTCCGGCGGATGCGGCAGAGGCTGCCAGAATGAGCACGGCCGTCAGGCGTTTGAAAAACATGGTTTCCCTCCAATGGCTTTACCGAGTTTGTTAAATCACACGGGCGGGCTGGATGCTCACAATTGCGTGCATCAGGCGGCAATCCGCCCGTCAGGGCAAAAACCTGCGCGCGCCCCGGTTGGGGCGCGCTCCGCCTGATAACAGACGTGCGGGTGTTACCCTGCGATTTTGCTGCCGCCCTGTTTCGTGACCACCACAACTGAAGGGCGCGGCGGCATTTCCGGGTCGAAATCCGGCCAGCGGGTTGCCGGGTCTTCAAAGGTAGACGCGCGCTCAAACCCCTTCAGCGCCTTGGTGCCATCGGTGCCCGGATGCTGCACCGCCAGAAACAAAGTCTCGCCGTCCGGCGCAAAACAGGGGCCGCACAGCTCGCCGCCAGCCGGGCAGCGGAAGAACAGTTTAGAATGGCCGCGCAGGCTTCCTTCGGTCTCAACCCCGTACAACCCGTCCGATTTGCCGGTCTTGCCCCATTTGCTGCCCTGATCGGTTGCGACCCACAGGCGGCCCTCGGCGTCAAAGGCGCAGTTGTCGGGGGAGCCGAACCAGCCGTTGTCAGAGGTTTCCGGATTCCATTCGGCCCCGACGGCGGCAATGCCCGGATCGCCGCATTTCACCAGGATCGACCAGTTGCCGCGGGCCGCTGCATGGTCGCCGCCGTCTTCCTTGATTTCGATGATATGTCCAAAGCGCGACTTTGCCCGCGGGTTGGCTGGATCGGTCTGGCCTGCCGAACGGCGGGCGTTGTTGGTCAGCATGATATAGGCGGTGCCGTCGCCGCGGGGGGCTGCGTCTTCGGGCCGGTCCATTGGCGTGGCCCCCAGCGCATCCGCCGCCAGCCGTGCATCGATCAGAACGTCAGCCTGGCTGGCAAAGCCGTTCTCAGCCGTCAGCGGACCCTCGCCATGCACCAGCGGCAGCCAGTGGACACTGCCGTCCGGGTCAAAACGGGCGGCATACAGGATACCGTCGCTGAGCAGCTTTGCATTGGCCGCCGGGTCGTCCGACACAACGCCCTTGGAGACATATTTGTACTGATAGTCAAACCGTGCATCATCGCCCATGTAGACCACAAGATGGCCATCCGTGGAGGTGGTGGTTTCAGCGCCTTCATGGCGGAAACGGCCAAGCGCGGTGTGCTTCACCGGTGCAGCCTCCGGATTGCGCGGATCGACCTCAACAACCCAGCCGAAGCGGTTGGCCTCATTGGGGTCCTTGTCGATGTTGAACCGGTCATGGAATTTGCCCCAGGCGTACCAGCGGCCCGGCACGCCGTAACGTTTCATCTGCGCCGCTTCAGGCTGATCCGACAGATCCGGCTTGCCGTCCGCGTCCAGCCTGTCCGTCCAGAAATAGCCGTGAAAGTTCTCCTCGGCCATCAGCCAGGTGCCCCAGGGGGTCATTCCGCCGGCGCAGTTGTTCAGCGTGCCGATGACCTGCGCCCCGCTGGGATCCGCGTTGGTTTGCATCCGGGCATGGCCGGCAGCGGGGCCGTCGATTGTCATCACCGTGTTCAGTGGTGAGATGCGGCGGTTCATGCTGCCATCCCGGACCACCGCCCATTTGCCGTCCGCGCTGCGGGCGATTTCCACCACCGAGCCGCCGTGTGCGGCCATTTCAATATCCACCAGTGCGCGAGTCATTCCGGCGAAGTCTGCTTTGTCCTGGCGGCCAAGGGCGGGGAACATCACCTCTTCATTGGTGTATTCGTGGTTCACGCACAGCAGCCCGCGGGTGCCTTCGGTATTCAGCGGTGTAAAGCCGACATAGTCGTTGTTGTAGCCGAACTGCTGCAACTGGGCCTGGGCCGTCTGGTTCATCACGTCGAAATCCGGCGCATCCGCCGTGATCGGGTCGCCCCAGCGCAGCAGGATATCTGCGTCATAGCCTTTGGCCACGTGGTGGGTTTCGTCGTTGCCCCAGGCCAGTTCATCAAAGGCATAGCGGCTGGTGCCAGCCGTGCCGCCGGCAGTGGCGTGGCGCGGCGCAGTGAGGGCTGAGGCGCCGAACAGCGCGGTGGTGGCAGAGACCCCCAGCAGGCCCTTCAGCATGCCCCGGCGGCCATAACGGCTGGCGATCACGTCGCCGATGGTGCGGGTCAGGTTCGGATTGGCGGGAATATCATCAAAGGCTTCAAAAGCTTCAGCCTTGTTGCCGGTTTGCGGGTCTTCGATTATTTGCTTGCGGTCCATGGCGGGCTCCAGAATCTTATCAATCGTTGTCGGCCGGCCAGCGGGGCCAAACTCGGACCGGGACCATTATGGGCGGGTGTGTAACAGATGTTTTAAGGTTAATGCGGGTTAATCGAACTATCACATTCGGCGGTGTGAACTGCAATTGCCCGCCTGTCCCCGCGGGGACAGCAGGTTATTCTGCCGGGCGGAAGCCTTCGATCAGCTGGCGCAGGCCAATTGCGGCACCTGCAAAGATTGCCAGCATGGTGACGGGCGCCGAGACCGCCAGCAGCGAAAACGCGCTGAGGCCTTGACCGACGGTGCAGCCCATGGCGATCACAGCACCCGCACCCATGATGGCGGCGCCGATGATCTGACGGCGCAGCTCGCGCGGGTCGTCACAGGCCTCCCAGCGGAAATGACCCTTGATCAGCGAGCCGGCGAAGGCGCCGGTCCAGACCCCGGCGATGGAGCCGACGGCAAAGGACAGCGGGCGCAGACTGCCGGTCATGGTCCAAAGGATCGTCTCGCCCAAGGGAGCAGAAAACGAGTGCGAAACAACCGGCAGCGCTTCGAACCCCTCGGCGTTGATCAGGGTCGTGCCAGCCCAGCCCGAGGTGACGGCCAGTCCGACCACGGCAGACCAGAACAGCGCTTGTTTGTCGGCGCGCAGTTCCGCATTGGCGAGGGAAGCCAGCAGGATCAACAGGCCGGCAGCTGTCCCGATCGCGGCAACCGGCAGGCCGCTCCAGGCGGCGGCGTAATGGGCCAGTCCCGGCGGGATTTCGGTGGTGACGTCCTGCTGTGTGAAAAACA
This sequence comes from Leisingera sp. MMG026, assembly GCF_021654205.1. Lineage (NCBI taxonomy): Bacteria > Pseudomonadati > Pseudomonadota > Alphaproteobacteria > Rhodobacterales > Roseobacteraceae > Leisingera > Leisingera sp. MMG026. The sequence goes on from NZ_JAKFZM010000028.1 coordinate 62,477, forward strand.
GGTTGCGCAACGGGGCGAGAGGGCCGGCCAAAACCACATAGGTGGAGACGCCCATCACCAGCACAATCACAAAACTGCGCAGGTCGCCGCCGCCCAGACGGGCGATGGCGCCGTATCCGCAGTTACCGCTGAGCGCCATGCCGTAGCCGAACATCAGCCCGCCAAGGATCGAGGCGGCGGGCATCCAGCGGATCGAGAGGTAAAAGGACTGGTCGGCATCCACCAGTCCCAGCCCGATCAGCGCAAAGCTGGAGGTTACAGCCACGCCGATGGCAATGCCCCACATCCGCATCCGCAGGGAGGAGCCGCCGTAGAGCAGGTCTTCGATTGCACCCAGGGTGCAAAACCGTCCCAGCCGTGCAGCAAGACCCAGCAGCACACCGCCCAGCAGCCCGATGCAGGCGGCCAGCTGGTGTTCTGTCAGGAGATCAAACATGCGGGGATTTCAATCAGGCCTCAGCTGCCGTCTTTGCAGAACAGGTCGTAGACCACTTCCAGGATGCGGCGGGGTTTGTCGTCGGCGAGACGGTAGAATATGGCTTTGCCCTCGCGGCGGGGAATGACCAAGCCTTCGAGGCGCAGGCGGGACAATTGCTGCGAGACGGCGGCCTGGCGGGCTGACAACAGCTCTTCCAGCTCGGTCACTGATTTCTCGCCCGAGACCAGATGGCACAGGATCATCAGCCTGCCTTCGTGGCTGATTGCCTTGAGGAAGTTGGAGGCCTTGGTGGCGTTGTCCACCATCTTGTCCATTTCTTCCGGTTCCATATCGGCAGAAAACTGCGGTAATGCCATCTGTTATCTCCTGAGCGGCGCATGCACGCCGCACTCCTGTGCTTGACCCCGCCGGGACGGTCAGCTGCCGCCCTGGGTGTGCGTATTATCAACAAACCCTGTATGGGCGGTTAGCAAATCTGCCAGCAAAGGCCAAAAGAAATCTTCGCCGGGATAGCCTTCGAGCCGGGCCTGTTCCTGTCCGTCTTCAACAATCAGGAACGTCGGCGTGAACATGACCCTGCGGGCAACCTGCAGATCATCAGGCATCGCGCGCAGGTCGACCCGCCGCAAGGGTGCGAATTTGCCTTCGGCTGTTTTCGGGTAGACCGGGGCGATTTCTTCGTCCCAGCGGGCACACCATTCGCAGCCCGCCTGTTCCACCATCACCAGTTCAGCCGCCCAGGCGGGCAGGGCAAGGCAGGCCGCCGCTGCGGCTGCAGCCAGTTGCCGAAGGTGGCGCATGTATGTCATTCCATCTGTTGACGGTTGCTATTGAAACAACATAATTCGAATATGTGAATGACACAAGCCGGGCCCGGATAACGTTGTTGTGGGGCAGCTGGGGGACTTGATGCTGGAAACATCCCTGTTTGGCGCCTTGATCGCAGGTCTGCTGAGCTTTTTTACCCCCTGTATTCTGCCAATGGTGCCGTTTTACCTGTCTTACATGGGCGGGCTGTCGATGGCCGAGCTGCGCGGCGACGGGGCGATTGCCACAGGCGCGCAGCGGCGGCTGCTGGTATCTGCCTGCTGCTTTGCCGCCGGTGTCACAACTGTGTTCATGCTGATGGGCATGGGGGCGACGGCGCTGGGGCAGCTGTTCGGGCAATATCTGGAGGTGCTGTCTTATGGCGCGGCGGCCTTGCTGTTGCTGTTCGGGCTGCATTTCCTGGGGGTGGTGAAGATCCCGCTCTTGTACCGCGAGGCACGGATGGAAAGCAGCGCCGAGCCGTCGACGGTGCTGGGCGCCTATCTGATGGGGCTGGCGTTTGGCTTTGGCTGGACGCCCTGTGTGGGGCCGGCGCTGGCGTCGATCCTGATGATCGCCTCGGGCCTGGGGGATATCTGGCGCGGCGGTGTGCTGCTGCTGGTTTACGGGCTGGGCATGACCGCGCCTTTTGTGGTGGCGGCGCTGTTTGCCAAGCCGTTTCTGGCATGGGTGGCGCGGCACCGGGCTGCCTTTGCCTGGGTCGAGAAGGGCATGGGCGCGATGCTGGTTCTGTTTGCGGTGCTGATCGCCACCGGCGGGGTGCGGCTGATTGCCGAGGTGATGATCCGCTGGTTGCCGGGGTTCAGTTCGATTGGTTAAGTGAGGTCAGGAGTTCAACATGCTGAAAAATATTGCGAAAGCGTTAATTTTAATGACCCTGGCCACGCCTTTGGCGGCGGCGGACCTGGGCGATGACGGGCTGCATAAAACGGCCTGGATGCGGGACACCTTCAAGGACCTGCGCGAGGATCTGGAGGAGGCCAATGGCGAGGGCAAGCGGCTGGCGCTGATTTTCGAGCAGCGCGGCTGCATCTATTGCACCAAGATGCATGAGGAGGTCTTTCCCCGGCCTGAGATCAGCCAGTACATTGAAGAGAATTTTTTTGTCGTTCAACTGAATTTATACGGCGATGTGGAGGTTACCGATTTCGACGGCGAGGCGCTGGCGGAAAAGGACATGGCGCGCAAATGGGGCGTGTTGTTCACGCCGACGATTCTGTTCCTGCCGGAGGAAGTGGGCGAAAACGTCACAGCCACCGAAGCGGCGGTTGCAATGATGCCGGGCGCATTTGGCGGCGGAACCACGCTGGACATGTTTACATGGGTCAACGAAAAGCGATATGCGCTTGATAACGGGGAAGATTTCCAGCGGTATCACGCGCGCCGGATTCGCGAGCGCAATAATGGGTCTGCGGACTAGGGGTCTGGCGCATAATTTGGAAAAATTCACAATAATGAATTTGTTGTTGCGTATTGGGCCGGCGGTGCCCTACGGTATGCAGCAGCTAAGCAACCGCACTCAGATGCGGCAGCCATTGGGAGGATACATGAAGCTTACATCTCTGACACTGGTGCTGAGCCTGGCCGGAAGTGCGGTTTGGGCCGGGGAGGTTGCTCCGAAAGCGGTGCAGTATGGCGAGGACGGCCAAGTGGCCGCGTCGCTGACGGGTGTTGCGGGCGATGCCGTGAACGGCGCGCTGGTGGCCGGCACCAAGTCCAAGGGCAACTGCGTGGCCTGCCACCAGCTGACAGCGCTGGCGGATGTGCCGTTCCACGGTGAAATCGGCCCGTCGCTGGATGGTGCGGGCGATCGCTGGAGCGCGGAAGAGCTGCGCGGGCTGGTGGCCAACGCCAAGATGACGTTTGAGGGCACCATGATGCCGGCCTTTTACAAGGTCGATGGCTTTATCCGCCCGGGCGATGCCTATACCGGCGATGCCGGGACCGAGCCGCTGCCGCCGATCCTGACGGCGCAGGAGATTGAAGATGTGGTCGCGTTCCTTGCGACACTGAAAGAAGAGTAAGGCGCGGGCGGGGCCTTGTGTGCCCTGCGGCCTGATGTGAATTCAAAGGAGAGATATGATGGAGTTCTCACGCCGTGAGACCCTGGCGATGGGCCTGGGCGCTGCCATGGTGACCGTGCTGCCGTTCCGTGTGAGTGCGGCGGCGGACGACCGGATTGCCGCCTTTACCGGCGGTGCGGATATCGCCGAGGGCGGTGTAACCCTGACCGCGCCGGAAATCGCTGAAAACGGCAATACCGTTCCGGTGTCCGTGGCCGCCGAAGGCGCCACCGCGATCCTGGTGCTGGCGACCGGCAACCCGGAACCGGGTGTGGCGACGTTCAATTTCGGCCCCGGTGCGGCGGCGCAGTCGGCCTCGACCCGGATCCGCCTGGCGGGCACCCAGGATGTGGTTGCGATTGCCAAGATGGCCGACGGCACATTCACCAAGGCCAGCGCCACCGTCAAAGTGACCATCGGCGGTTGCGGCGGCTGAGGCTGCCCGCTCCCTGAACGGAATTCTTAAGGAGAATTAAAGACATGGCATCCGGTGTTAAACCCCGCGTCAAGGTCCCGAAAAAAGCTGCCGCCGGCGAGGCGGTCACCATCAAGACCCTGATCAGCCACAAGATGGAAAGCGGCCAGCGCAAGGACAAGGAAGGCAACCTGATCCCGCGCTCGATCATCAACCGCTTCACCTGTGAATTCAACGGTGCGATGGTGCTGGACGTGGCGATGGAGCCTGCGATCTCGACCAACCCGTATTTTGAATTCGACGCGACCGTGCCCGAGGCCGGTGAGTTTGTCTTCACCTGGTATGACGACGACGGTTCGGTCTATGACACCAAGAAGACCATCGCCATCGGCTGATCCGTTCCGGATCTTCAGGCACGCGTTCTGTCCGGCACGGCCGGGCAGGACAGGCACCCAAGGGAGGACAGGGAATGAACAAGAAGGCAATCACAGCAATTGCCGCCGTGCTGGCGCTGCCGATGGCCGCGAGCGCAGGCCCCGACGACGACACGCTGGTGGTCAACGAAGAGATCGAGATGGTCACCAAGACCGCAGCGCCTGCGCATATCGCGGATGCGATGGATGAGGTGATGTCGGGCTGGCACTTCCGCAAGGATGAAACCCAGTCGCTGCAGATGGATGATTTCGAGAACCCGGCGATGATCTTTGTCGATCAGGCGATTGACACCTGGAGCACCGTCGAGGGGTCCGAAGGCAAGTCCTGTGCGTCCTGCCACGATGATGCCGAGGAAAGCATGGTTGGCGTTCGCGCGGTTTACCCGAAGTGGAACGAAACCGCCGGCGAGGTCCGCACCCTGAACATGCAGATCAACGATTGCCGCGAAAACCAGATGGGCGCCGAGAAGTGGAAATACTCCGGCGGCAAGATGGCGGCGATGGAAGCGCTGATTTCCGTGCAGTCGCGCGGGATGCCGGTGAATGTGGCGATCGACGGCCCGGCCCAGTCCACCTGGGAACAGGGCAAAGAGATGTATTACACCCGCACCGGCCAGCTGGAGCTGTCTTGCGCCAATTGCCACGAAGACAATTATGGCAACATGATCCGCGCCGATCATCTGAGTCAGGGCCAGATCAACGGCTTTCCGGTGTACCGCTTGAAGAACACCAAGCTGAACACGGCACACGCGCGTTTCAAGGGCTGCATCCGTGACACCCGCGCCGAGACCTACAAACCCGGTTCCGCGGAATTTGTGGCGCTGGAGCTGTATGTCGCGTCGCGCGGCAACGGGCTGTCGGTCGAAGCGCCTTCTGTCCGCAACTGATCTTTGCGCCCCGTTCCTGAACGCAGGAGCGGGGCGTCTCTCTTTTGAAACATTCATTCACGTGAATATATAGCGTGAGCAAACAGGATACCGGTACTCATGATTTCGCGCCGCGATTTTCTGCAGGTTTCCATGGCGGCATCGGCCATGGTGGGGGCGTCAGGCTTTGGCAATTGGGCGCGGCTGGCTGCGCAGCAATCGCTGAGCCAGGAGCAACTGTTGCAGTTCGACAGTTTTGGCAACATCAGCCTGATCCATGTGACCGATATTCATGGGCAATTGAAGCCGATCCATTTCCGCGAGCCGTCGGTCAACCTGGGTGTTGGCGCCAACAAGGGCCACGTGCCGCATATCACCGGCGCCGATTTCCGCCAGGCTTATGGCATTGCGGACGGCAGCCCTTCGGCCTATGCGCTGACTTATGATGATTTCTCGTCGCTGGCCCAGGGCTATGGCCGGGTTGGCGGGCTGGACCGGATGGCGACGATCATCAACGCGATCCGCGCCGACCGCCCCGATGCGTTGCTGTTTGACGGCGGCGACACCTGGCACGGCTCCTACACCTGCCATCACACGGCCGGCCAGGACATGGTCAACGTGATGAACGCGTTGAAGCCGGATGCGATGACCTTTCACTGGGAGTTCACCCTGGGGTCCGAGCGGGTGAATGAGATCGTCGAGGGGCTGCCCTTTGCCGCCCTTGGCCAGAACATTTTTGACGCCGAATGGGACGAGCCGGCCGAGCTGTTCAAACCTTACAAGTTCTTTGAACGCGGCGGCGCCAAGGTGGCGGTGATCGGCCAGGCCTTCCCCTATATGCCGATTGCCAATCCGGGCTGGATGTTCCCGGAGTATTCATTCGGTATCCGTGACGAGAACATGCAGGCCATGGTGGATGAGGTCCGCGCTGCCGGAGCCGATCTGGTGGTGGTGCTCAGCCACAACGGTTTTGACGTCGACAAGAAAATGGCAGGCAAGGTGCAGGGCATCGACGTGATCCTGTCGGGGCATACCCATGACGCGCTGCCCGAGCCGGTACTGGTGGGCAAGACCCATATCATTGCCTCTGGTTCCAACGGCAAATTCGTCTCCCGCGTCGATCTGGATGTGCGGGACGGCCAGCTGATGGGGTTGCGGCACAAGCTGATCCCGGTGTTTTCCGACGTGATTGCTCCGGACCCGGCGGTGGCGCAGCTGATTGATGCGGAACGCGCGCCCTTCAAAGCGCAGCTGGCGGAGGTGATCGGCAAGACCGATACGCTGCTGTATCGCCGCGGCAATTTCAACGGCACCTGGGACGACCTGATCTGCGACGCGCTGCTGAGCGAGCGGGAGGCGGATATCGCCATGTCGCCCGGTGTGCGCTGGGGGCCGTCGCTGGTGCCGGGCGACGACATCACCCGCGAGGATATCTGGAACGTGACCTCGATGTCTTATGGCGCGGCCTACCGGTCCGAGATGACGGGCGAATTCATCAAGGTGATTCTTGAGGATGTGGCCGATAACATCTTCAACCCCGATCCCTACTATCAGCAGGGCGGCGACATGGTGCGGATCGGCGGCATGGGCTACCGCATCGACATCACCAAGCCGCAGGGCGAGCGGATCACGGATATGACTCTGCTGAAGAATGGCGAGGCGATTGATCCGGCAAAGTCTTATGTGGTGGCCGGCTGGGCCAGTGTGAACGAGGGCACCGAGGGGCCGATGATCTGGGATGTAGTCGAGGATCATATCCGCAAGCTCGGCACCGTGAGCTTGAACCCGAATACCTCGGTGCAGGTGGCTGGCGCTTAACAGCGCCCGCCCCGGCCGGGGCAGATAAAACCCGCCCCGGCGGGGTTAAGACAAAAAAATTTGCGCAGTTGAATTCACGAACGTGAATTTATCTATGTAAGGAGGCAAAGAGACATGAGTGATGACGCCAAGAACCCGGCGCCCTCGCGCCGCCAGTTCCTGACCGGGGCAGCGGCTGCCGGGGCAGGCGCGGTGGCAGCAGGGGCTGCGCCGGCGGCCACGCCCGATCCGCTGATTACCGAGGTGCAGGAGTGGGCTTCTGGCCTGGGCGAGGGGGTTGATGCCACGCCCTATGGGCTGCCGATCCAGTATGAAAGCGATGTGGTGCGCCGCAATGTGGAATGGCTGACGGCGGACACCATCAGCTCAATCAACTTCACGCCGATCCACGCGCTTGATGGCACGATCACGCCGCAGGGCTGTGCGTTTGAGCGGCATCATTCAGGCGCCATCGAACTGCGCAAAGAAGATTACCGGTTGATGATCAACGGGCTGGTCGATACGCCGCTGGTGTTCACTTACGCGGATCTGGAGCGGTTCCCGCGGGAAAACCGCGTGTATTTCTGCGAATGCGCGGCGAATTCGGGCATGGAGTGGGCCGGCGCCCAGCTGAACGGCGCGCAGTTCACCCATGGCATGATCCACAACATGGAATACTCCGGCGTTTCCCTGCGGACGCTGCTGGAAGAGGCCGGGGTCAAGCCAGAGGGCAAGTGGGTCTATGTGGAAGGCGCGGATGCGTCCTCAAACGGGCGTTCAATCCCGCTGGAAAAGGCGATGGATGACGTGCTGGTCGCCTTCAAGGCCAATGGCGAGGCGCTGCGCAAGGAGCATGGCTATCCGGTGCGTCTGGTGGTGCCGGGCTGGGAAGGCAACATGTGGATCAAATGGCTGCGCCGGATCGAGGTGACGGATCAGGCGATTGAAAGCCGCGAGGAAACCTCGAAATACACCGACACGCTGGCTGATGGTGTCAGCCGCAAGTGGACGTGGGAGATGGATGCAAAATCAGTTGTCACCAGCCCCAGTCCGCAAGCGCCGATCAAACATGGCACGGGACCGCTGGTGATTACCGGTCTGGCCTGGTCCGGGCGCGGGGCGGTTACCGGCGTGGATGTGTCGGTTGACGGCGGCAAGACCTGGGCTGAGGCACGGCTGGCCGCACCCGGCACCGACAGGGCGCTGACGCGGTTCTATCTGGATACAAACTGGGACGGGTCGGAACTGCTGTTGCAGAGCCGGGCCAGGGATTCCTCGGGCTATGTGCAGCCGACCAAGGCGCAGCTGCGCGAAGTGCGGGGGCTGAATTCGATCTATCACAACAACGCCATCCAGACCTGGTGGGTCAAGGCAAACGGGGAGGCGGAAAATGTCGAAGTTTCCTAAGTTTATCACAGCAACAGCCGTTGCAGCGGCTTTGGCGGTTCCGGTTTATGCAGAGGGGTTTGGCCTGGGCCGTCCTGCCATGCCGGAGGAAATCGCTGCCTGGGATCTGGACGTTGCCCCTGACGGCACCGGCCTGCCGGAAGGGTCAGGCGATGTGTTCACCGGCGAGGAAGTCTTTGCCGGGAAATGCGCCGTCTGCCATGGCGATTTTGCCGAAGGGGTCGGCAACTGGCCCAAGCTGGCAGGCGGGCAGGATACACTGGACCATGACGATCCGTTGAAAACAGTCGGCAGCTACTGGCCGTATCTGTCTACCACCTGGGATTATGTGAACCGTTCGATGCCGTTTGGCGATGCGCAGTCGCTGAGTGCGGATGAAGTCTATGCCATTGTGGCATACATTCTTTATTCCAACGATCTGGTGGATGATGAGTTCGTGCTGTCGAATGAAACGTTTAAGGATGTTGAGCTGCCGAATGCCGGCGGCTTCATTCCGGATGACAGGTTGCAGGCAGAAAAGCACTTCTGGAACCCGGAACCTTGCATGGAAAATTGCAAGGACAGCGTGGAGATCACCATGCGGGCCTTGGTGCTGGATGTGACGCCGGATGAGGGCAGCGCCAATGCACCTGAAGAAACTGCGCCACTGCAGGAGGCCGCCGCGCAGCCAGTGATGGAAGACGCTGTTGAAGTAGCGGCAGTTCCGGATCCTGAACTGGTCGCCAAAGGCGAGAAGACCTTTAAGAAGTGCAAGGCCTGCCATCAGGTCGGGGACGGTGCCAAGCCGAAGACCGGGCCCGTTCTGAACGGTATCATCGGCGCCCCGGCCGGCCATGCGGAAGGGTTCCGCTACTCCAAGGCGATGAAGTCCGCGGCTGATGGCGGGCTGGTCTGGGATGAGGCCGAGCTGGCGGCCTTTCTGGCCAAGCCCCGAAAATACATGAAAGGCACCAAGATGTCCTTTGCCGGGCTGAAGAAAGAGAGCGAGATCGAAGCCGTGATCGCCTATTTGCAATCCTATTCGCAGTAACAGCGGCCCTAAAGGCTGCAGCAGAGAGGGGCGCCGCTAGCGCCCCTTTTTTAGTGCCCGGCAGCCGGTCCCCTTATGGGAGAGGCGGGAACACCAGGACCATTGCACCCGTGATGTCTTCAAGCCGGGCCTTCGGTGTTCGTTCTGCGGCAGGCCGGCGCAGGCTTTCGGGCAGATCCGCGCAGGTCTGAGGGGCCGCCTGGCAAAGGATGACAGCGCGCCCAGTCAGCAGTTCAAGACGGATTGCAAGACTGCTGGACATGTGCAGGCCGGCTTTGGCGGCAGAGGGGTAATTCAGAATATCTCCGGTGATAAATACGGGCTTTGGGCTGACTGCGATGGCAGCAGCCATTGCGCGGGTTTCAACTTGCCAGTCGCGAAAGCGGGTGAATTGCACGGCAGTCTGCACAAGATAACTGGCGGCAACCAGCAGCACAGCATTGCGCGCCAGCCGGCCCGGCAGGCCAGGCTTGCGGCTCAGCTCCTGTGCTGCCCTGACTATCATCACAGCATAGATGATCCAGGTGAAATGAAAGGCGCGGGCCGGAATGGTCACCCCAAGCTTGAGAACCTGAAGGGTCATCAGTGCCATGCCCGCCCATAAGGCAACCCAGATGTACAGGGTCTCCATCGGCTGCCGGCGCAGCAGCACGGCAGTGGCCGCTGTCAGCATGCCGGCGTGAAACAGCAGAACCGGGGCGGACTGAAAGCTCAGCTTGTCCAGGAGAACTGAAACCGTCGCCCGCAGCTGCGGCAGATGGGACCAGAACCCGGCCAGGTCATGCGCCGGGTCCGGGCTGCGCGCCGGAGCCAGCGGGATGCCGAACACTCCATGCACCTGCCAGTTCAACGTATAAACCGCCAGCACCGCGCCCGCAAAGCTAAGCCCGAACAAGACCACCAGCCCCGCAAGGTCACGAAAAGAGCGCTGCTGCGTGCTGATCAGGCAGATCGCAAACAGGATGAGCGGAAAGGTTGTGTAGGCGGTAAAGGCCAGCAGGGTAAACGGCGGCAACAGCAGCCGCAGCGCGGCTTGGCGCAGGGTGAGCGCAAGAAACCCGTAGAGCGCCAGCACTGCAAATCCCGGAATGACGGTGCTGGACCAGCCTGCCATCAAAAAGACAGGCGGGGCCGGCAGCAGGGCCAGGGTGAGGGCAATAGTGAACCAGGCACGGTCATTGTCTTTGGTTGACGTGGCTGCAATGGCGGCTGCAGTCAACGCCCACAGCACCTGGAACAAGGCGAAGTTCAGCCAGGGCGGTGTTACAATTCCGCGCAGATGCCACAGGTAATTCAGCCATCGCCCTTCATGAAGGGTTTTCGGCCAGAACCCATCGGGCCTGGCCAGCAGAGCGGGGTAATCGTCAAACCGGATAATCGGATCCAGCAGATTTCCGGCGGACACGGCAAGCAAAAGCGGCAGCGCCACACAGGCAGAGATACGGAACGCCCGGAGTCTGCCGGTATCCATTTCCTGTATATGCGGCAGATGAAGGTGCGGAGAATGCGTCATGCGAAAATCCAAAATGGTGCGTTGGCGCCCTGGTTCTGCGCCCGGCTGTGCTGAATTCGAAAGTTGTGTTCAATGAATGACTTGGCGCGGTCTTGCCCTGGAAAAATGTCGGTAACCCGGTTGCAGGAGTGCGGCAGCGTTAATCCCTTGTTGAGTTTTTGTCCTAAAGCCAAATCTCTCAGGCGTGTTGTCAATTACAGGGGAAATTCGGCAAATTTTAGGCGTATTGCGC